>DAOTAI010000099.1:0-13022 GCA_035593865.1 Acidobacteriota bacterium | reverse complement strand
GTTGGAGACTTTGTTTCTCCAGTATTCTTCGTTTGTCCGTCATCGCAAGAAGATAGGCCTCGAGCCGACTTGCGTCGAACGGCGAATGTTCCATGTCGATGATGACGAAGTCCAGCTTCGACGAGGCTAGGCCGGCAGCGCCGCGCGTCGAAATGTTGGATACGAAAATGCCCAAGGCTGGCTGTCCGACTTGCAGAAGTTCGATAACCTTATTTAGACGCGCCCCCTGCGGCTTTCCCCTGCCCATCTCCCGGGCACGCGTAAGCAGGGAGGTAACCAGGGTGCGATCAACCGGGCGGAGCTCGACCCGTCGAATGATGATCTCTGCACCTTCGGATTGGATTTGAATCTTGCCCTCGGTGTGTGTGGCATCCGTCCCGTGGTTCACCACGACTCCGTTGAGTACGTTGATGATTTGTGCCCCGTCACAAATGACCTCCAGGCGATTCCATTCCCCGACTGGCTTTTCCACGTCATGTGGTCCCCTGTAGCCAAGCACATCCTTCCAGGCGGGATCCCGTCCGTACCAATTGTACCGGCCTTGGTCGCGGCGAATTTTCGTGCCGCCCGGCTGCCAGTAGACTTCGGAACTCCCGGGTTCAGTCCTTATCTCGGATGACAAAGCAGGCCGATTCTGCCCTCCGACCAGGATGATATCGCCTGTGCCACCCTCGATGATCTGTGCCTCTATCGATTCAAGCCAACAACCGAAAGCTGCTCCATCCGGGCCACTTCCATGGATAAGAATGCCACTGTCGCGGGCGGAATTCTTTCTCGGCTCAAACGTGGCCCCTCCCCACCGCCATTCGACGAGCAAGTGATAGTCACGGAAGCGGTCCCGAGTTGTGAGAGCACCCCATTCTTCGCCGGAAATTCGCAGTTCTCCGTTGCTGATTCGGAAAACACCCTTCGGATCCGAATATTTGCTCGACTGCAAGTATGTGTAAAAGTGCTTCAGGTCCTTTCCGTCAAACAGGACGATTGGCCGGGTTGGTGTGATAGCGGGCTGGTTATCCGAGAGTCGAGCCGCTGGTTGGCAGATCAGAAGGAACGACAGAATAAAACCTAATCGAACGTTTCTTGGCATTGCTTTCTCACTCCCTTTCGAAGATAACCCCAGCCGGCGTTCGCATCCAACTGACATTGTCAGTATATGCAAGGTTTACGAGCGGTGATCACGTGTGAGCCATTTCGCAAAGCTCTCACTGGCCGCTCAAACACTGATTCCGGCTTACCTGGACGAAGCTTTCCGATCGGACAAACACTCGTCAAGGAAGGAGAATGGGTCATCAAGCGAAAGGCTGTAAGTCCAGTCGGCCGCTTCGTACAGGATGACCTCACTGATGTCTTCGCGCTTCAGCATCGCACACATACGCTCTTCCCGGGCTTTTTTCCCCTCCGGTGTCCAGCCGGCTGGCCTGTAGGCGGTCAGCTGTCCTCTCAGTGTCCATTGCCCCTCGTACATGATCCCTTTCGGCCCCTTGTATTTGGACCCGTTGTTGGCCGCTAAGTCACTCAAAGCGTGTGTGAGATAAGCTTCCAGGATTGTGATATTTACGAAGGGGCCAACGCCCAGAAGCACCGGCTCGACCTCGAGATCGGTCAGATCCACCATCGACATCCCCTCGCCGATATTCTGAATCCAATTATTACGGCTGCCGGCATAGTGGACGGCCTCGCGAGGGAGATTAGCGCGTACGCTTTCGACTGCTTCGACAACTGCGCTCCTTTCGGGAAGCACAACACGTAGTCGCTTGTCGGGGAATCGCCGCGACAGATCTAAAAGAAGCAAACGGACGCCAGAGGCCACCCCCAGGTTGCGGACGTAACGCCAGCGAGAATCACAATCGGGACTCTGGCAACTTCCCGCCCATTCCCCCGGCTGCCACATCGTCAGCTTTTCCAAGGTCGCCTCGCTGGAGGCCAGCCTGCGAAGCTCTGGATCGGAAATGGCCAAGCGAGGCGCGTAAGCGAGGTCGAGTCCCAAGTGCCTTGCAGGTTTCTTGGCAGCCTGGTACTCGACCTTGGGTTGGATACCGTCTTCACCGTCCGCCATTGAGCCGGCGAGCTGAGTATGCGACCGGGTGTTGAGATATATCTCGTCGAAGGCCGGGTGGCGGACGATCGAGGCGATTTCCTTGATGGCGAAAGCTCGCGCCTCGGGTTGGTTGTAGTCGATCATTTCGGGTGAGTAAGCGTCTCCGCGGTCGATCACAAGCGTGCATCCTTCAAGCGTCGAACGCGGTTGAGACGCAAGGTACGTGGCGCTTGCCTCCGACGCAAAGAAGGTGGAGTGATACCCCCCGTCCTCAGGAATCCCGGCAACCAGCGTCTTCTTGCGCTCCGGCGTGGTCTCATCGAAGGCCCAGTATGTTTGTAACCGGCCGAGAGGCGTTGACTTCTTTGAAAACAGCAAAACAGGCTTAAAGCTGGACATCTCCAGTGATGCTTTCCCGCTCGGATTCTCGAGCAGGATGTAACGGTACTGGCGAGGGATGCGCAAGCCGGTTATAAGCAAGTCGTTGCCATCGCGCTTTATGCTGAACCCCGTGACCGACCGCCGCTTACTGTACGCCTGGCGACTCAAGTCGCCGAACCGCCGCAGCTGAAAGCTGCCGTCTCGGCGGCGCTGAAAAACGAGCGAGTCGCTCTGCATAGGAGGAAAGTCTGCTGCAATGATGCGCAGATTATCCCGGCTCGCTTGGAATCGCTGGAGAAATGCGTCTATGTTGCCTGCCTGGGGGATGCGAATAGTCCCGACACCAGCTTCGTCCTCAAATCCCATGGAGGCCAGCACTTCGCGGTAATTGGCGTAGCCGATGGTGTTGAAATGGAAGTTAACGTGTGGCGAAGCGAACGGAAGATAGTTCAGAAAGAAGCTTCCGTCGTGGTCAAAGACCGGCACTTCGTAATACTTGGTCACGGCTGGTTCCAAGGGACGGAAACTCAAGGCCAGCGCGATGCCGTGCTCTCGGGCGCTGTCCCCGAAGATTTTCTGGATCTCGGGGTTCAGCCGGAGGCCAATAGTGTCGCGAATCCAAGCCCAGGTCACAATTCCGGTTTTGTCGGATCCGTTTCTGACCAAAATATCTTTCAGCTCCTGGCTCTCCAGTGCAGCACGAGCGATCGCTTTGAAGCGATCCCAGTCCTCCTTCTCGTAGCCGGAAGGATCGGCCAGAAACGGGAAGGGAAGCGGCCAAACAATCAGGCGGCTGATTCCCTGACATTGCAGTCTCCGGAAGTACTGGTCAAATCCACTCTTGTCGATCAGAAGATTAAGATCGGAGTCGCGATGAGGAACCCGGTAGCGAGATTTGCCCGTAGGAGGACTGCTCAGTTCATGATGGAAAAACTGCCGATTGGAGATCACGCCGAGGCCGAAGATATTGATAAGATCGTCAGCGAAGTCGGCATAGTAAGAGACTGGTCTGGTGGGCGGAGCCGGGCGGATTGTCAATACCTGTTCTTCGGGGGCGGCGCCGACGCGTCGGACTGTTATGCGGAGCTCCAGAACTGGCGCGGATGCCTGGCTGGTGCTGACAACCGAGAGTTTCCCATCTCGAGTAAGTGAAATCTTCAGTCCTTCGGCCTCGACAGAGCCGGATTTTCCTTCGGACAGCTTCTCCCCCGACCGCAGCAGAGTGAGGACAACTTCCTCGTTTGCTGCGAGAGGCGCAGAGAGGATTGGCCAGGTACGTTCCCCGCCACATTGATAGCAAAACGGGACCTCGGTGTTCCGCACGAGCAATCTGGGACCAGGCGGTTCTGCGAGTGCTGGCTGCGCCACGACGGTCGCGAGCAAGAAAAAGGATAGCAGGACTATTGTGCGGACCATCATTTCTGTCCTTTCGTAACGTTGGCAAGGGCGGTGAGAAGCTTGCTCGAGTCTGCGGAATACGCCAATCCGCCGGTTTCCATTGTCCAGAGTGCTGCCTTGTTCAAAAGGCCTTCCCTGGCCGTTTCCTCAATTTCCTCCCCGGCGGTGCAGTCTCGCAGGACGATGCACCGGTACCCCAGCTCATTCGAAGGATGCTCCGGGAACGGACCAGGAAAGTCCGTTCCCGGAAACGTTGGCTTTTAGAAATGGTACTTTAGCGCGAACTGGAAAACGCGAGCCGCCTTGGCAGAGGTCACCGAGCCAAAATACGGGCTGTTAGTCGCGGCAACGGGGTTATTGAAGTTCGCACGATTCAGGGCGTTAAACGCCTCAGCTCTGAACTCCAACCGATGCTCTTCCGTTATGTAAAACTCCTTTCTCCCCGCGAGGTCCATACTGAGGTAGCCGGGGCCGTCGAGGATATTACGGCCGGAGTTGCCATACTTGTACGGGGCAGGTTCGGCAAAGGCGCTGGTGTCGAACCACTGGTAGATCGTTCTCTGGTCGGTGGGAAGTGCACCATCGGCCAGCCGGTCCGCTCGCCGCCAAAATGTCTGAATGTTCAGAGTGGCGGTTGGAGAGGAGACCGTAAATGGATAACCGGATTGGCCGACAATTATGCCGCCCAGATGCCAGCCTCCAAAAATCAGGTCGACCAGCTTGGGGGCGTTTGCCATGAATGTCCGGCCTCGCCCGAAGGGCAGGTTGTAGTCGAACCCCATCGAAAACCGATGGCGGATGTCAAAGCTAGACCGGCCCCGATTGGCGGCGACGTTCTTCGGGTCCTGCTGATCGGTCCAGGTGGTATCGTGGGACCTGAGATCCAGGCTCTTGGCAAAAGTGTAAGCGAAGTTGTAGAACAGACCGTGGCTGAGCCGCTTGACAGCCGACATCTGCAACCCGTGATAACTCGAAGTCCCGGACGGAGTTATCAATTGAACCTGGGCGCCGAAGGCGGGGTAGGGAATCCGTTCACGGTAGTCTCCCGGGCCAGGTTCGGCGATGTTCGGCCAGCGGTTGTCCAGCAAGTGAATCCCTGTGCTGCCGACATATCCTACAGAGGCCAGGATTTCCCAAGGAAGCAGTTGCTCGACCGTTAGATTCCACTGCTGAACATAAGGATCCGGAAACCACGTCGGATCGAGTCCAAAGGGCTGTGTCTGGCCGGGCTTGATGAATCGGAAATCCGGGTAATCCAGGGGAGCTCGCAGGTTGGGAGCGTTCAGGTCGGCGTCGTTTCGCAACGACCCTCGGAAAGGCGGGGCGTTCCCCATGACGCCGACTGCGCCGCCGATCGCGGAGTCATAAAAGATCCCGTAGCCACCGCGCAAGACAGTCTTCCCCTTGCCCCAGGGGGACCAGGCGAAGCCAATACGTGGCGCCAGATTCTTGAAATGTGTCTCGCCAAAACCGGTCGGACCGTCCGTCCTATAAGGGTAGGGAGGATCGAAACCCTCTGGAAGTGGGGCACCTGTCATGTAAGTCAGGCAGGCGCAAGTGGGATCAAAGAAGGCCGCCCCGCGGTGCCGCTCTTTCCAAGGCATTGTGATCTCATTGCGTAAGCCGATGTTGAGCGTCAGGTTGGGAGTCACCTTCCAGTCATCCTGGAAATAGAGGTGGAAGGCCTTGCGGCGGGCATAAAAGGGAGTGGAACCTACATCCATCTCAAGACGCTCGGGTGCGCCCAGCAGGAAATCGCCCCAGCCGCCAACCTGGCTGTTCAGTGTGCCTGGCGTTTCGGAAGTGTACCGCCCGCTGTAGGAGACACGACCGCGCGAGGACGAGGTGATTAGCTGATTGTAGGCGATGGTATTGAGCGCGCCACCGAAACTCAGGGAGTGGTTGCCCATTATGCGAGTAAAGTCCTGGCGCAGTTCCCAGTTGTTGTTGCTGGTACCCCATGGCAGGGTTGAGTTGTTGGCGTTAAGGCTGCCCATCAGCGAGACACCGACAAGGGGGTACCCATCGTTCGCGGAGCTCTGCACCGGAACTCCGAGCGACGAAGCGATCGGTTCCTTAGAAAACTGTTCCCAGTAGTCGCGCCGTCGAGTGTAGGCCAGGTTGGTCTGGCTGATGAAACTCGGGTTGAAAACGTGACGGTACTGAATGTTTGCCAGGATTCCCCGCTCGATGCTCAGCCAGTCGCTGACCACAGGGAAGTTGCCTGGTTTGAAGTCGTCTGTGAAGGTGGTTACCACATTGACCGCCACCTGGTTGTCCGCGCTCAAATGTTGGTCAAAACGAACGTTATATTGATTCGTCTTGTCTTTTCCCGGCGAGTCATTCAGGTAGTTGGCGGCACCGGTCGGGTGTGTATAGTTCGGCTTGGGCCAGTACTGAATCAAGGCTTTGCTGAAAGGGTCCCAGCGGTTCTCCGGTATGATGTCTCCCGGGAAGCGCTGGCGCTTTCCGTCCGCAGTCAGGGGGGCGAAGGGGTCGTACACAGGTCCCTTCTCGGAGAAGTTTCCGGCACGTTCCAGATCAGTAGGGACGTTAGATGTGGCGACGGAAGCTGCCCTCGACCGATAGCCCTCGTAGTTGAACATAATGAAGCTTCGGTCGCGAAACACGGGACCGCTCACTACGACACCGAATTGGTGCTGTTTCAAAGCTGGAGGTTTGCTTGCTGAGAAGAAGTTGCGCGCGTTAAAAGCGTCATTACGGTGGAATTCGAAGAGGGTTCCGTGCCACTCATTGGTTCCCGACTTCAAACTCATGTTGACGACGCCTCCGGCACCCTGTCCGAATTTAGCTGGCGCCATGCTCTGTTCAAACGAAAACTCCTGGATGGCATCGATAGAGGGCTTGGTGGTGGGCCTATGGGTGTAAGTCTCGGTGAAGTTGGCTCCCTCGAGCACGTAGCTCTGAAGGGTGTTTCGGGCACCGCTCATTGCTCCTCCCAGCTCAGCCCCGGGAGCTAACTGCAAAAGTTGTTGGAAGTTGCGGCCGTTGAGCGGCAGGTCGACAACCTCTGCGCTGGTGATCAGAAAAGTCCGCGTTGGGCCCTCCGTCTGAACATTGGTGAGCCCGGCGTGTACGGTTACTTCGGTGGTCGTCTCTCCGATTTCCAAGTGGAGGTCGACCCGACGAGTTTCACCCACGTACAGGTGAAAAACACTGCTGGTGGCGGTCTTGAAACCCGGCATGGAAGTACTGACGGTGTAGTCGCCGACCTGCAGTGCAGGAATGGAGTAGTTTCCCTGATCGTCCGTGATCGAATTCCGCTTGAGACCGGTCAGAATGTTGGTCACCTGAACCTCAGCACCTGGAACCACGGCACCGGTGCCGTCGCGAACGGTGCCCAGAATGGTTCCAAGATGACCTTGGCTGTATGCGATGGATGTGCAGAAGGAAAGTAGGGTTGCGATCAGGCTTGCCATCAGAAGAACTTGACGGCTCTTGCGTCGCCTTTGCATAAGGTGCTCCTCCTAACTGGAAGCGAGGCGCTGGCTTCAGACGCCCCAAGTTACAGAGCCTGGGATGCGAACTTACAGTGCCTGAAAGGCATATAAAACCTTTTAGCCCAGCCTGTCAACAGTTGTCAAGTAAAACTAAAATGTTAGATGATAGATTTGGGTTTATTAAGCCTGGAGAAGCAGCAGCGCCAGTATTGGACGGGATTTCTGGTTGGGATGTCGTTGACAGAAAATCTTTGATTCAGCACAATAGCGGCGAGCTGATATTTCATCACGGCCGCAAATACGATCCTATGCCGGCCGGTGCCGACACGGGTCGAGGGAGGGAGAACAATGCAACTCAACGGGCGTTTCTTCTTCAGTGTGCTTGTCTGTCTTTCCTTGGCTGGTACTCTGCTTATGGCCGAGACCCATTATTTTAAGCCGACCAGCTACTCAAGAGAATTTACGGCGCACATCGATCCGGTCTTGCGGATCAAGCCGGGGGATGTGGTGGTTACCTCCTGCGTCGATTCCAACGGCGACGACGAGAACGGCAAGCGCGTTACCCTCCCTTACAACCCCTTGACCGGGCCTTTTTATATTGAGGGAGCGGAGCCGGGTGACACGCTTGTTGTGATGCTTGAGCGGGTCCGCCTGAATCGCGACACAGCTGCTGCCAGCAGCCGCATGTCGCCCGACTCTGTGCCACCGGATTACATCGCTAAAAATCCGCCGTCTCGAGGACTGACCTGGAAGCTGGATCGGAAGACTATGACTGGCAGTGTCGATTTTGCTCCTTGGATTTCCCGGTTCCGGTTGCCACTGCGACCTTTTCCGGGTTGTATTGGCGTGGCGCCGCCTCCGCGGGAAGCACCGTACTCCCGGTTGATGGCCAGGACCGGTTCCGTGACCTCTTCAATTGTCTCTGACGATATGGGGGGCAATCTCGATTACAACGAGCTGGTGGAGGGGACCACTCTTTATTTCCCGGTCCATGCTAAAGGTGCCTTTTTCTTTATTGGCGACGGTCACGCGGCGCAGGGAGAAGGTGAGGTCAACGGGGGTGCGCTTGAGACTTCACTGGACGTCCAGTTCAAGGTGTCTTTGATCAAGAACAAGACGATTCCGGCGGTCCGGGCAGAGTCTGACGAGTTCTACATGGCGATGGGCATGGGACTCCCGCTCGATCAGGCTCTACAGAGGGCCACTGCGAACATGATCGACTGGCTTACACGGGACTTCGGTCTCTCGCAGGAGGAGGCCCACGTTTTGATCGGGACAACCGTCGTCTACGACATCGGATTGGTGTCCGATCTGCGCTCGACGGTGGCCTGCAAAATCCGAAAGTCGTTGCTGACGGGGCCAGTCCGCTGACAGGAGCGTGATGGCAAACGGGATCAAGACAAGAGGTATTGCCCTGCCCTTGGATTAGATCAGCCCTAATTCGCGCAAAATAACCCCGACCTTCTCTCTGGCTTCAGGCGAAACCTGCGCGAAGGGCCGCGGAGCAAAGTTGCCGCAAACACCTTCGTGATTCATGGCTGCGGTGAACCCGGCAAAAACAGATCCGACCTCTTTCAGCGGGTACCCAGTGCGGTGATGACTCCTCGTATCTCCTCGGCTGGATTCCTCATTTGCCATTTCTCCTCATCGAACATAAATGGCAGATTCGGCTCACATTCCGATCGTCCCCCCCTGGAGACCGGCGTTGTGGTTGCGCCCACCTGCCGCCTCAGCCGGATTGCGCCGTAAAGATCGGTCCCTGCGCCCGAACCTCTGGGTAGTCGTCGGGCGTCTTTCCCG
Source organism: Acidobacteriota bacterium (assembly GCA_035593865.1). Lineage (GTDB taxonomy): Bacteria > Acidobacteriota > UBA6911 > RPQK01 > RPQK01 > RPQK01. Next base: position 3,944 of record DAOTAI010000099.1, on the reverse strand, counting down.
GCTGGCGTCGGGAGGTGACGGGTTCCCAACGACCGGTAATAGAGCTCAGCTCCGCAGCAGCAAGGGTGCCCGTGGCAATGGCGCTATCCTCGTAGCCGCAAGGCCAGGTCGCACGTCCCTGGACGGTTTCGACAAAAGTATCGATTTCTTCCTTGTAGGCGGACTCGATCACGTCGCACTGCGGTCCGCACGAAATCCGGACCTCGGGAAAACCGGGGACACTGTAGAAAATCTCGCCCGAAAAGACGTCAAAAGCGACACTCCCGTTGGTTCCGAAACAGACGCCGCGCCTGGCGCTTGACGGGGATGACATCAGGACCGTCAACTGACCGTGCGCCCCACTTTCCAACAGCATCTGCAAGGACCATGTGTCTTCCGATTCAATCTCGAGGTTGCCCAGCCGGCTGACTGAACCGGCGACCCTTGTTGGCCGGCCGAAGACATGATTTAGATAAAGCAGCTCAAACGGCACCATCTCGCGGGCTGCCGAAGTCTCCCGGTGTCGTGCGTAAAACTCGCTACCTTCTTCCGGGTGCCAGGAAAGAGCCCACGTGGAGAGCATCATCTGGTAGTTCTGAAGCCGTCCCAGCCGCTCTTCCACGATCTGCCTGAGCCTTCGGATTACCGGCAGAAAATGCGCCGAACATGAAGAGGCGCTCACCAACCCCTTCTTTTCGGATATCGTCCTGATGGCATCAGGGTCAAAAGTCCAGATATGCTCTTCGCAAAAGTGGTGAAGTCCCTCGTCCAGGGCCAGTTGGATGTACTCACAGTGATGGTCCGGGGGAGTGGAGATAACCAACGCCTCAGGCTTCCAGGTCATGGCCTCTGCCAAGTGCTCGAAGACCGGGATTCCAAACCGCTCCGTTACCCGATCCCGACGGTCTTTCCTCGGTTCAAGCAAGGCCAGGGAACAGTCGGAGCGCTGGGACAGGTCTCTGAGTCGCCGGGTTCCCATGGAACCGACGCCGACTTGTAAGATACGCATACTTATCTCCTTCACGATTTCGGGTCCACGCGACGCTGATGCGAGACCTTCGGCCGTTTTTCACCGTATGCCGGCTATTCTGTTGACAGTTGACAAGATTCCCGCTCCGGTGTCAATCTCAATTCGGGAGCGAGGGAAGATTTGCCGAGCATTTCGGTAGGCGATTACATCACGGCAAGAACGGGCACTCAACTGCCGGGCGTCAAGGTCCGCTCCCAGAACTTGACAAAGCAGGTGGTTTTGCGGTTTCCTGTTAACTGTCGACATACTTCTTCAACCGGGCCTGTCGTTTACTGAGCAGTGCTCGCCGGTTGGCCGCCATTGCTTTACAGATAGGACGATGAGAATGGTTCCAGCAATAATCAGGCTCCTCCCGTTGTGTTCGTTCCTGGCCGTCGGGTCGGCCGCCCTCGCTTCCTCCAACGACAATCCGTTTTTCGAGCAAGGTCGGGCCTCTACTCCCATGGAAGGCACTTATCACGCCTACCCGATCATTGCCCGGACGGAAGCTGGCAACCTGTTCCTTGCCTGGTCGATGGTCGATACGGCTACTCACCAGGGTCGGGTTGTCGGGGCCTTTTCCTATGACGGAGGCCGCACCTGGGAAAAGCCGAAAATCCTGATCGACAACCCCGGGAAGAGCGATGTTGACCCCTGTATCCTGGTTGACGGCCGCACTATCCTCGTCTACTCGACCACGGTGGCCGTTCCCAACCGGATAGACTGGAGCGAGACCTGGATGGTCAAAACCGAAGATGAAGGCAAGACCTGGAGCCGGCCGATCGAAATCAAAACCAGGTTCAAATACCTCGTTGGAAAGAGGCATCTCGGAGTGAGGCTTGACGACGGAACGCTAGTCATGCCGATCTCCTGGGATTTGTGGGCCCAAGCCGGCATGCCTGCCCGGACCGAGGGGGAGATGGATCTCAAGTCTGGTGTCATGCTTTCAAAGGACCACGGAGTGACGTGGGAAGCTTACGGCGATCTGCACATTTTCGAGCCGAAGGTTCGTCCTTCTTCCACTTGGGGGCTGGATGAACCGGCACTCGTGGAGCTGTGGAACGGGGAGTTGCTGATGCTCTTTCGCACCGGCACTTCCTGGCTTTATGAGGCGCGCAGCCCTGACGGCGGGAAAACCTGGTCCGAGCCGAAGCGTACTTCGCTTCTCGGTCACAATACCCCAATGGCTCTCTGGCGAACCGACCAGAACCCGCGGGAAATCATCCTGATCTGGAACAACTCGCCACTGTATCGACACCCGCTCAGTGTGGCCATCTCAGATGATGGCGGGCGCGCATGGTCCCGGCCGAAGAACGTTGCGACCGCCCCGGACGGGGTGGGAACTCCGGCCTCGGGCTTCCAGGTATCGTATCCGGGCATCACCCAGGACCGAGATGGAGTTTTCGTGGCCGTCTGGCAGCACCACATCCCGGGGCAGGCTCGCGAGATCCGGTGGGCCCGGTTTAACAGGACGTGGGTGCTGGAGAAACCAGACAACCGGGTCAAGCCTTAGAGGCCGCGCCCGAGTACGAGCACCGCTGCTCACGATCACGTACTGCTGCCCAGAACTGGCGTTCGTCATTTGTGCTCGTACTCGTGCTCGACCTCTAAAGCTAATTGCCCTAGATGGGGGGAACCGTGAAATTCTTACCAATCGTTGTTGCTTTTGCCCTTCTGGCCGGCTGCTCGGGCAGGACAGAACCCGAATGGGCTGTGAAGGATCTTCCTTACCGGCTGCTGGTCGAAGTCCCGCCGCTCGATATCGGCGAGCGTGACTTCGACTCGATACCCGCCGCCCTGGATCTCGACTTTTCTCAACCTCCGCTGGCAGACCTGGACCTGGCCCATGGAGCAGACCTCGACAGCATCCAGGTTATTAGATACGACCCCGTCTCGGGCAAGACAATCCAGGCACCTGCCTGGCCGTTTCAACGACATACGGCCGAGCATGCATCTCGCTTCCTGGATAAGTCCTGGCCCTGGGACTTCCCGCTCTCGGAGCCGAGAAGCGCCGGTCAGAAACCGAACACCTTCAGCCGCGGCGCCTTCCTGAATAATGTCAGGATGGAGGGAAAGACCGGGGTTCTGACCTGGGATCATCTTCAGCGGGGCAATGAGCCCTCCCATTACGCCATCTATTTTGATCGAGCAAAAGCCGGGCGCGGGGGAAAGATCCCTCGGCAGGGCTTCATCGGCGATGGCTCACCCCGCCGGGACTTTGAAGCCGATTCTCTGAGCGGCAGTCTCTATAATCGGGTGACTGTAACCGACTGGAACGGCGACGGGCTGCAGGATCTTCTGGTGGGAATCGGCTTCGGACAAATCCTTCTGTACCTCAACGAAGGTACCACCGAAACGCCCCGCTATCCGGTCGGCGAATACCTGCGCAACGCCGACGGCCAGATTCTCTACCCGGGACCTATGTCCTCCCCCGATGTTGCCGACTGGAACGGCGACGGCGTGGAAGACCTGGTTATCGGGGTGGAAACTCGGGAAAGCGTCGTCTGGTACGAGAACGTGGGCACCAACCAGGAGCGCAAGCTGGTTTACCGCGGATACCTAAAGGCCGACGGCAAAGACATCGTCGTGCCGCCCAAACCCAATCCTGAGGCTCCACACTACACCAAGGACTATGCTCCCGCTGTTGATGTCGTGGACTGGGATGGGGATGGCGATCTCGATCTGTTGCTTGGCGGTTACATTACCGGCTACGTCTGGTTTTACGAAAACATCGGGAAAGGAAACGACGGCCTCCCCAAGCTCACTTTCAGAGGGCCTTTACAAGCGGACGGCAAGCCGATCGATACCATCTGGGGAGCACATCCGTGCGCTGCCGACATTGATGGAGACGGCGACCTGGACCTGCTTTCTGGATCATTCGGGCAGAGAATGGGAGGCGGAGACACTTTCTCACACTTCCTGCTCCTTTATGAAAATGTCGGCAGCCGCACCTCCC
>DAOTAI010000633.1:0-2094 GCA_035593865.1 Acidobacteriota bacterium | reverse complement strand
TCGACGGGGGGGACCCAGGCGATTGAAAGAATCCTGCGTGGTCTGCCGGCCAACTGCCCGGGCATTGCCATCGTGCAGCATATGTCTGAACACTTCACCGCCACGTTCGCTGAAAGACTGAACGAGTTCTGCCCGATGGAAGTCCGCGAGGCGCGTGACGGGGATCGATTGCTTCCCGGGCTGGCCCTGGTCGCCCCGGGAAATCGCCACCTCCTGATCCAGCAGGATGGGGGTGGTTACATCGTGCGGGTCAAAGAAGGCGCTATGGTTCACCACCAGAGGCCTAGCGTCGATGTCCTGTTTTATTCTGTTGCTTCCGCGGCCGGTGCCAACGCCATTGGCGTCCTTTTAACGGGAATGGGGGCGGATGGCGCCAAGGGATTGCTTGCCATCCGGGAAGTCGGCGGCATAACAGTGGCCCAGGATGAAGAAACATGCGTGGTTTTTGGCATGCCAAAGGAAGCGATCAAACTCGGGGCGGCGATGGAAATAGCGCCTTTATGGAAAATCGCGCCTTCTATCTTATCCTATCTTACTGAGGGACCCCGTTCTCGGCTTGGCGTGAATCAACCATCGGCAAAGGCCGAGGACCGCTGACGGGCGATGGATACAAAACCCGGAAATCGTGAAGATAGAAGACGAACCATTGAAATGAGAGATCAAAATCACAAATACGGCTTGCTTGAATGGGCGAAAAGGGTTATTTTCTTGCGTGGCCTGAAGCGGGCAATACCTCTGTCATGCTCTTGCGGGGAGGATTGTTGGGCGCGTCCATTTTCTCCCTCGAGATTCTCTTGAGGACAAGGAGGCTATGAATTATCCGCAGACCGGATCTCTGAGTATGTCCCAGGAACGAATACTCGTCGTAGACGACGAACCCCTCGTCCGGAATCTGCTTTCCGAATACCTTTGCCATGGAGGTTACGAATGCGATTTGGCGAACAGCGGGCGAGATGCTCTCATGAAGCTCGCCAACGGCTCCTTTTCTTTGGTAATCGCCGATATTCGGATGCCGGAATTGAACGGGCTTCAGCTCTTAGAAGGAATCGCACAGCGATTTCCCGATGTCGCCACGATCGTCGTGACGGCGATTGCCGACATAGATACGGCCATCTACACAATGAAACAGGGCGCTTATGATTACATCATTAAGCCCTTCAACCTTGAGCAGGTGGCCGAAAGTGTCAAACGGGCCCTCCAGCTTCGACGCACCAGACTCGAAAGCAAACGCATTTCCCAAAACCTGGAGGCTCTGGTCCGCAAGAAGGCGTTTGCTTTATCCACTGCCCTGCACGACTTAAAGGATCAGCACAAGACTACTTTGGAGGTCCTGATCAAGGCTCTTGACGCCCGTGGGCACGAGACGCAATGTCATTCTCAACGGGTTCAAGCGTACACCTTGCGCCTTGCCCAGCAGTTTGACTTCGACACGCTGCAATTGATGGATCTCGCGCGAGGCGCCCTTCTTCACGACATCGGCAAGATCGGGGTACCAGACAGCATCCTGCTGAAACCGGGCAAGTTGACACCGGAGGAGTGGTCCTACATCCGCAAACATCCCACTATCGGGCACGAGATTCTTCAGGGGGTGAAGTTCCTTGACCGCGTTGCCTGGATGGTCCTGTGCCACCACGAAAAGTGGGACGGCACGGGATATCCACAGGGTCTTAAGGGTGAGCAGATACCTTTGGAGGCCCGTATTTTCGCCGTGCTCGACGCTTATGATGCCATCACGTCCAACCGACCATACCGGGCGGCGATGAGTCCCGATGTGGCGCGCACTGCGATCATTGCCAATGCCGGGACCCAGTTCGATGAAAGGGTCGTCGAAGAGTTCCTGAAGGTGCCGCAAAAAGACTGGGACGAGATTGCTCAGAAATTCTCGGGGTAGCCTCCCCGAGAATGCCTCACCTTGCAGAGTAACGAAAAGCCGGGTTTTTCAAATACTCCTTGAGCAGCATCCCGTTCCGGTCGCGCGCGGAAAGGATGGGGTTGCGGCAGGGCCAGTCGATTGCTAAATCAGGATCGTCCCAGGCAATCACCCCTTCCGTCTCGGGGGCGTAATACGTCGTACACTTGTATTGGACCTCGGCC
>DAOTAI010000098.1:0-13058 GCA_035593865.1 Acidobacteriota bacterium | reverse complement strand
AACCCGAAGTTTTGACCGATATTCTCTCCAACCTGCTCATGAACGCGATCGAGGCCAGTCCGGTTGGCGGCGCCGTTCGGATCTGGTTTGAAAAGGACGAAACCCACGTCCGGTTAAATGTAGAGGACGAAGGTGCGGGTATAACGGAGCGGGTTCGTGGGAAGTTGTTTGAACCCTTCGTGAGCACGAAAAGTCGGGGAACCGGATTAGGGCTGGCTATCGTGAAAAAGAGGATCGAGCAGTTAGAGGGAACCGTCTCCTACTTGAGTCCCGTTAAAACAACAGGCGGCACGCGTTTCACGGTGAGTGTTCCGGTTGCGCCTGCATGGGACATCAAGGCGAGGGGCGACAGGGAGCCGTCCACATGAAAATTCTCATTGTTGACGATGAAGAAACGGCCCGTTACGGAATGCGCCGGACCTTGGATGTGAAAGGGCGTGTTTTCGAAGCGGCTACTCTGACTGCAGCGCGCCGCATTTGTGCGGAAGAAAAGCCCGATCTCGTTCTCCTGGATCTCAATCTCGGAGGTGAAAACGGCTTCGAATTATTAACTGAGCTTCAATCATGTGAGCCTGTCCCAAAAGTCGTCATCATTACCGCCCATGGGAGCGAAAAGATAGCCGTGGAGGCCATGAAGCACGGCGCCTTCGATTACCTCGCCAAACCCTTCGACATTGATGAACTCCGGCTCATCGTCAGAAACGCTGCCCGGCAGATCGAACTGCAGCAGGAGAACGAGGCTTTGAAAATGGAGCTGGCTGCCGTATCCAGCAGGGGCAACCTGCTTGGAATCAGTCAAGCCATGCAGGAGGTTTTCGGCCTGATTGACAAGGTTGCCGAAACGGATGTGACAGTCCTGCTGCTGGGTGAAAGCGGGGTGGGCAAGGAACTCGTTGCACGGGAACTGCACCGGCGCAGCGCGCGAGCAAAAGAACCATTTATCACGGTCAACTGTGCGGCAATACCGGAAAACCTGATGGAGAGCGAGCTGTTCGGACATGAAAAAGGCGCGTTTACAGGCGCCCTGCAGCGGCGCATTGGAAAGTTCGAGCAAGCGCAGAAAGGGACGCTGTTCCTGGATGAGATCGGTGATATGGCATTGGAAACCCAGGCGAAGATACTGCGCGCGCTTGAGAATCGAACCATTGAACGGCTGGGCGGCAGCCAGACGATAGAGGTAGACGTCCGTATTGTCAGCGCAACCAATCGGGATCTGCGAGAGATGGTTAAGCAGGGGAAATTTCGGGAAGACCTCTACTATCGACTGGAGGTAGTCCAGATCGAAATCCCTCCCTTGCGAGAGCGTAAAGAAGATATCCCTCTGCTTGAAAGTCATTTTCGGAAGCTCTTCGCGGCCAGGCATCGGCGCGACATTCCGAATATCACCCCGGCCGCCTTGTCCCGCCTGATGCAGTTTCCGTTTCCGGGGAATGTCCGGCAGCTGCGCAACCTGGTGGAGCGTCTTGTGGTGCTGAATTCGACGGGCACGATCGAAGAAAGCGACCTGCCCGAGGAAATCAGATTCTATTACCCGGAACAAGGCGACGATACCTCCGACATCAGTATGGGCGCATTTCTCGCTATGGATTTTAGAACCGCACGCGAGGCATTTGAAATCCGCTACTTGCTCGCCAAACTTGCCGAACACCACCACAACATCAGCCGTACCGCCCGCGCAATCGGGATGCACCGACAAAGCCTTCAGCAGAAAATGAAAGACTTGGGTCTGCGCGGCCCCGGTACAGCCGATGAAGGTGACATCGGTGGCAACGGTCCCGGGATCGAGTGAGCGAAGCATCTGTCGTGGTGCTGAACTCAATTGATCCTTGCGCTGGGCCGTTTTTTGTGTATTATTTCGCAACAATGAGACTTCCGTGTGGTCCTTCTGGAAGCATCGCTTTATGAGTAGTGGGGTGTATCTGCGGTTTGCTATGAGGAGGGAGATGAATATGTCGAGGAGAATGATATTGCCATTGTTGCTGCTAAGTCTGGCCTTGCCGGTTTACGGCCAGCTTGTTGGCGACCAGCCGACAGCTGGATTCACGAATGCTCGTACTTACACTAACGCCGACGTGTTGGACCTGCGGCCTCCGCTCAGGCTGTTCGAGACTATTGATCTTACGGGGATCACTAATGCGACCAGCCTGGTGGTGTTTGAGGACAAGTTTTTGGTCGGGCAAACGGGCTCGCCTGTCAATTACCGGATGTTCAGTCGATCGGGGAACTACCTTTGGGGTTCGGACCTGTCTGGCTCTGGAGGACCATTCCGCTTCATCCCTGCGATCGGCGGCCAACTGGTGATCCTCGGCGGCGAGGGGACCACGTCAATTAGGGCGGTCAGCTTGATCGACGGTACGCCTTTGTGGAGCGACACCGTCGGAAATACTAATGGTCGCTTTCCCGCGGTGACGGATAATCGGGTGGTCTATCACGGGGCGAATAGAATCGTTGTTGCGAACCGGAATGGGAGCGTCTTCTGGCAGAGCGCGGTTACTACCGCCGTATCGGCGGTAGCTGTTCGCGATGACTCGCTTTATTATCTCGCCAAGGATAGGACCCTGAGGGCAATCAACCTGCAGATGGGCACCGATAAATGGCCGGCTATGACTAATGTCGCCGGCGACGGAGCAAGCCTGATTGCGACCGAAAAGTACATCTTCCTGAATGATCCTGCGGGTGGGTATGTGGCCACGATAAACGCCCAAACGGGGGTACCGGATTGGAACGGCGACGTAGTCTTTCTGGATGGTGAGTTTTCGGGGACGCCGGGCTTAGCACTTGGGTACGGTCGGTTGTATGCGTTCCGATCGAATGATGGGAGTGGTAATTCGGCGATCTCAGCTTACGATCCCGACACGGGTGACGAACTCTGGGTCGTCACTGACGAAGGAACGGGTTTGGACTATGCCTTCCTGGCTGACAATACGATTTATTACTATCAGGGTGGAAGCCAGGTACGCGCCCGGGATGCAGCCACAGGGGCCCTGTTGTGGAGTATTGAAAAGCCGGGAGTTCGGGGATTGGGCGCCGCCAAAGGTGAGCTGTATGTGCTACGCGAAGATGCCATCGATGTCTACGTGACAACTAATGAGATTTTCATGCCGCAGATGGCGAATGCGGGCGGTCAGAAGACGATTATTATGCTGGCAAACCCGGGGTCGACGCCGGTCAAGGCCACTGTGTACTTCTACGGTGAAGACGGCAGTTCCATCTCGGTCCCGCTCCAGTCTTACGGGGTGCAGGACCAGGTTGAGGTCACGGTGCCGGCTGGCGCTACGTTGAGCCTTCAGACCGATCCCGCCGTCGGCAACGCGATGACTGGCTGGGTTCGAGTCATTTCCGAAGCGCCCTTGCGCGGAACTGTGAACTTCCAGTTTGCGGAAGGAGAGGAAGTCACCAGAGAGGCGGGCGTGGCTGATTCTGTCCCAACCGGTTCGGCCAACATCTACGTCAACGTCGAAGGTGATTTCAATGCCGGTGTGGCGATGGCCAATCCGACAGAACAGGACAGCAATGTGACCCTCCGGCTCCTGGACTCTTCGGGCGCGGAAATTGCGAGCAAGAGTCTGGAGTTGCCGTCGGGCGCTCATTCGGCAAGTTTCGTCGTGGAGATGTTCCCCGACGAGGTGGGTGATTCTTTTGAAGGAACCCTGGCAATCGAGGCCGATGTCCCGATCGTGATTACCGCGATCAGGACTAAGGGCGGGTTGCAGATTTCAAGCTACCCGGTGGCTCAAGCAGTTCGGTAAAAAGTCTTGGCGGGCGGTCCGCAAGAACTGCCCGCCTCCTCACCTTTCTCAGAACTGAAAGGAAATCCCGGTCGTGATCATCCAGGTGGAGTCCCAACCATCCTCCTGCGCCAGGCTCACCCTCGGCAGGCCGGTGATATAGCGGGAAAGGTCCAGCAGCAGGAACATTCCCTCCTGCAGCTTGATCTCCGTACCTCCACCCAGGACAAAACTGGTTCCGTAGTCGACGAACTCCTGCCCGCCGATTTCAAAGACGTGGCGAACGAAGCCAACCCCCCCTTTGCCAAACACATTGATTGCATCGCTGCGTTTGGTGAGCTTCACGCCTTGAGCCTGATTGATAAACTTCAGACTGAGGCCGCTCTGTTCCACTCCGCCGAGAAAGCTGGTCTGACTGAAAATTCCGAAATATGGGTTGACATTGTAGACGAAGCCAAACCCACCGCCGTTAAAACCTTCACCCTCGAAGGAGAATCCGGGAGCGTCCTCGATGTCAAATCCTTGAACGCGATGATAGAAGCCTTGGAACTCAACTTCCGAATAATCTTGAGCAAGGCACAAACCGAATACCAGTGACATAACCGCTACGCCTGTGAACCACCGCATCATGAGCCTCCTTGGTGACTTGTATGGATGACGAAAACTATTCGAAAGTTCAGCTCTTGCTTTTCTGAACCTCGTACCAACGCCTGTTGATTTCTATATATTCCTGCCACTGTTCGGGCACTTCATCCTCCGGGAAGATGGCTTCGACGGGACACTCAGGAACACAAGCGCCGCAATCAATGCACTCCTCCGGATCAATATAAAGCTGGGTAGCCGGCTCGAACGACTCCTCATCCTTTCTGGGATGAATGCAATCGACCGGGCAGGCATCGACACACGCCGTATCTTTCGTCCCGATACAGGGCTCGCAGATAACAAAGGCCATTCGAACTCCTTCCTCCAGTGTTTTCAGTTAATCATAACAGTCTAGACCAAAGGGCAGTCTAGACCAAAGGGAGCGTTAATGGATAAAGCAGTTGCAGCCCTCGTTGTCATCCGCGCAATCCGCGTAATCCGTGCTATCCGCGGGTCTCCATACCGGCGGATAGCACGGATTACGCGGATGACAGGCGGGCGGCTACCCCCATTGACCCCTTCCAGGCGCTTTCATAAACTACAAGCGGTGAATCGGACGGAACGCCTCTTGGATCTCATCACCTACCTGCTCAACGCCAGAGAGCCAGTCTCGTGGAAGGAGATAAAGAACCATTTCCCTGAAGACTATGACCGCGGAGTGGAAGAATCCAATCAGCGAAAGTTTGAGCGGGATAAGGCGGAACTCGTATCACTTGGTATCCCGATTGACTATCAGGCGGCGACCGAGGGTCGTAAGGAAGGATACCTGATCAGGAAAGAGAAGCTCTTTCTGCCCGAGGTGGAGTTTGAACCCACCGAAGCTTCGCTCCTGATGTTGGCGGCCAGCGCTGTTATCGAGAGCGAAAGCTTTCCGTATCGGGAGCAGCTGGAATCGGCACTGAACAAGATCATCGGCGTCCAGAACCGTTTCACCGTCCCGCCGCAGATAGCGATCAGCGTTCAAAACCGGAGGAAAACTCCTCGGACGGCGGCGCTCCTTGAACAGATACAGGAAGCGCTTAACCGCAGGAAGACAATAACGATAGAGTACCACGCGTTCAGTACCGGCAAAACCGAGGTTCGGAAAGTCGATCCCTATGGCTTGATCTTTCGAAAAGGCAACTGGGTTCTGATCGGGTGGGATCACTTACGAAACGGCATTCGAAAGTTTGTCTTAACGCGCATTCAACGGGAGATTCCGCCGTTGAAACGGCCTGGGACTCCCGATTACGAAATCCCGGCCGATTTCTCCCTGCGCGCTCATCTCAATCTTCAGCCGTGGGAATTCGACGTACATGAGCCAGTGGATGCGACCCTTCGCATTGCCAAACACCGAATTCCCGAGCTTCTCCCCCAATTGTCCTCGGCCAAGGCAATCGACGACGACACGTTTGAACTGCGCGTCACAAATACCCGTCTCTTCCTTCGTTGGGTGCTGGAACAAAAGACGGACGTGGAAGTCTTGAGTCCTCCCTCGATCAGGAACGAGATCCGAAAGGTGCTTCAGACACTGGCATGAGCGTAACCGGAAGGATCAATCGCATTCTATTCATACTGAGCTTCGTCGCTCAGAATCAGGGCGTCACTCTCGAAGAATTGGCAAAGCAGGTGGAGATGTCGCCCGAAGAATTGACTAAGGAACTGGAGTTCATGCTCCTGATCGGGAAGCCTCCTTTCCGGCCTGATGATTACGTCGATATCTATGTTGAGGATGGTCGGGTGTATGTGGAGTTCGACCAGATGCTGAACCGGCCTCTGCGTCTGACGCGCCCGGAGGCCTTGGCATTGCTCATGTCATTGCAGTTGCTGGACCCGGAGGTCGATCCCAAGGCAGTGGACTCCTTGAAGACGAAGATCGAGGCACTGATCTCGTGTTCTGTTGACGAGGCTTCGCGGCTGGAAGACAGCATTCTGCTGGATAGACCCGCCCGGCCAATGTCGGCTCATTTTGATCGCCTCCGAAAAGCGGTAGAGCGGCGTCGGAAGGTGTTGATCCAATATTACACCCTGGGACGTAATGAAACCGCCAAGCGCATCGTTCACCCTTACTTCCTGATGAAAAGTCTCGACTACTGGTACCTGACCGGGTATTGCGAGCTGCGCAAAGATCTGCGGACATTCAAGTTTGAGAGAATCCTCAACGTCAAGATGCTGCCGAATACTTTCCCGCCGCCCCAGGATTCGGTGATTGAGGCTTACAAGAAGGAATTCCTCAGCGCACTCGGCCGCAGGCATGTCGAGATCTTCTTTGATTCGGAGGTCGCTCCCTGGATCCAGGAACGGTACGGATCGTCGGTCAGGCAAGGGCCGGATGGCGGAGTCATCTTGACTCTTTCAAGCGATTCGCTGGAGTTTCCCTCCCGCCTTGTTCTCGCTCACGCTCCGCATGCGCGGCCGCTCAGTCCGCCGGAACTGGTTGCCAAAGTGGCCGAGGATGTCCAGAGAGTCCTCGAGATCTACCCGGACGAACCGTCACCGTCACTAAAAGCTTCGAAGTAAATCCTATGCCTAAACGGGTTTCTCTTCTCGTCCTGATTTTCTCCTGCAATTTCGCCCTGGTTTTAGGCGAGACGCATTCGGGCAAAGATTTTTTCCCTCACTTCTACCATCAGCAGAAGGAAATCTGGTCGTTTCCCGCCCAAAAGAAAACGTGGCAAAACGAGACCTTTTGGCTGCTTATCGGGTGCTCAACCGCGTCCTTCAGCTTGGACGGTTCACCAGCCAGAGAATTACGGGAGGATCCTTCCTTCTCCGGTTTCAACAGCGTTTTTGCTTCCTCGACCGGCGATGTTGTCATCGGGGCGGTTCCGCTTGCGTTTTTGCTGACCGGAGAAATCAGCCGCAATCCGGAATTCCGAGATTTCGGCTGGAAAAGCTGCGAGGCCGCCTTGGACGCGTTGCTGGTTACTTCAGTCTGGAAACTCGCAACACAGCGCTCCCGCCCGCATACCGGGGAAAATTACGGATTTTGGAAAGGGGGCAACTCTTTCCCTTCGGGCCATTCAACCTTCGCCTGGGCCTTGGCGGCCACCACCGCCTCTCATTTCAAGCAACACAAATGGCTTCCCTGGATTGTCTATCCGGTTGCCGGCGTGGTCAGTTTTTCTCGAATCACCTCGGGAAACCATTTCCCTTCCGATGCGGTCGCCGGATCGCTCCTCGGTTTCGTCATCGGAAGGTATGTGGTAGAGTGACCACAGGTGAACTTTACGGAACGCTTAAACATCCCTTAAGTCAGGAACAGTGAGGGAGAAATGAGAAAGGTCCTGATCCTGCTGATATTATGGGGAGTTTCAGCCGGGCTCCTGGCCGAACGTCAGTACTACAGGTTCCGTTCCAGCGGTTATTATTTCCGTCCTCCACGGACACTCTATTATCTGCGGCCCGATTTACTTCACAGGCCCTATTTCAGTTACCCGTACTACGGGTACTACGGGTATCCGGCGGTTCCTCACTACCGGCATACTCCTGATTGGGTGGGAGGTCCCCGGGGTACATATTCGACCTATATCGAGAGTCCGGCCGGTATGGAAGTGGTTCGCGCCAACACTTCCGATCTGATTTTCACCGTCAGTCCTCGATACGCCAAGGTATATCTTGACGGGAAGCTGATCGGAAGCGCTCGAGATCTGGCCGGTGAACGCGAACGTTACATGGTCCTCGACGGGATACACGAGCTACGAGTTGAATATCCGGGTTATAAGACCTTTGAGACCGAGCTGCAAGTCGAACCCAACCGCACCGTCCACCTGGACATCAGACTCGATCCCGAGCCGGAGCGTTAAAGGGGCAAAAGAAGTTCTCCTTTACCCCTTGCGAGCGGACCGGTACAGATCAATCTCGACTATCACTGAGTGGGGTTAGCGGCGGGAGTGGCAGAAGCGACCGGGAAGCGCTGATCATACTGTTTCACGATCGCGTCAGTAATGTTAAGCGCTGGGTTCACATAGGCAAACGTCGCACTCTGATCCAGCCGGAAGATAGTATCAATTCCATTTTGCTGCGCGTATTCATTCAGGATCGTTTGCAACTTGCCTCCCATGCTCTCTAACAGATCGCTCTGTCGCTGCTGGATCTCCAACTGGGCGTCCTCTTGCAGCCTTTTGAGCTTGATCTCCTTATCCTGGATCTGTCGTTCCATCTCAGCACGGGTTTGGGGATTGGCGGTCAGACTCGTCTTCGAGTATTGCTCCTGAAGCGAGCGGAGTTCGCTGCTCGCGTCGGTGACCTGTTTCTGCTTCGCGTTTGTCAATTCCTGCAGCTTCGCAAACTCCTGTTTTCCTTCCGCCGTATTGCTCAAAATTGCCATGGGGTCGATGAAGGCGATTTTCAGGGAACCTGTCGAAGCCGGAGACGTAGGAGCCGGGGTTTGCGCAAAGACAATCAAGGCGCTGACTGCCGCCAACGCTATCACTGGAATGAGTAGTTGTAACCTCTTTTGCATCTCGTTGCTTCCTCCTTCGGAACTTGATTATTTTACTATCAAAAGTGCGTTCCTGTGCCTGTGAGTTTGAGTCCATGGCCTCTCGGTCGTTTCCACTGGAAATGTCCGCTGGTAGCTGTTACTTTTCGACCTTTAAAGGAGGAAACTAGATGCGCCGCTTTTACGGATCGGCAGGTCTCGTGGCTGTTGCCTTGCTGACGGTTGCCCTTGCCTTGGCGCCGGAAGAGTCCCTGGATCTGGCTGTACTGACCCAGATCCGCGACGAGGGGTACAACCGTTCCCAGGTAATGGAAACCGCGGGATATTTGTGTGACGTCATAGGGCCGCGGCTCACCGGTTCGCCTGCGTATAAGAAAGCGCACGAATGGACCAGGGAACGGCTGGAGAAGTGGGGACTGAAAAACTCGCGCCTGGAATCCTGGGATTTCGGCCAGGGATGGTCTGTCGAGCGCGTATCAGTGCATATGACAGAGCCGACCGCCGCTCCGCTTGTTGCCATGCCGCTCGGCTGGAGCCCGGGGACTGAGGGTCCCGTCCGGGGGAAGGTGATTAAAGCCAGACTCGAGTCGGAACAGGATCTGGCCGCCTATAAAGGCAAGGTGGGCGGGATGATCCTGCTCACGGCCGATGCTCCGGACCTCAAGGTCCATGAGGAGCCCGAGTTTCGTCGATACAGCGAGGAGCAGCTCCAGGAACTGAGCCAGTTCCGGCCAGTGGGACGTCGACGCGGGGATCCTGACGATTACGCCAGAAGGCGGCGTTTTGCACGGGCTTTCAACCAATTCCTGGCTGAGCAGAAACCACTGGCTGTCATCGCGCCGGCGGGAGCCGACGGAGGCACTATCAGGTTGATCCGCAGTGGCCAGAAAGCGGGAGAAGCCATTCCGTTTCCCTATTTGATAATGGCTGCTGAGCATTACGCGCGAATAGTGCGTCTGCTCGATCGCGACATTCCGGTCGAACTGGAGTTGGACATCCGGGTTAAATTCAGCGTCGAGCGGCAAGAGGGTTATAACACTTTGGCCGAAATACCCGGCACTGACTTGAGTGACCAGGTTGTGATGCTGGGGGCACACCTTGACTCCTGGCATCTCGGAACTGGTGCAACCGATAACGCCGCGGGGGTGTCCGTCGTTATGGAGGCAGCCCGCATTCTAAACGCTCTCCGGGTCAAACCGCGTCGGACGATCAAGGTGGCGCTCTGGGGAGGCGAGGAGCAAGGTTTTCTGGGTTCCCGTGCCTATGTAAGCAAATACCTGGCTGCCCGTCCGGAACCGGCTGGATCGGAAGAAGACAGGGAGGGGGTGCGCTCCGAACCAGGGGATCTGCAGATAAAGCCGGATTACTCCAAGTTTTCGGCGTATTTTAACCTGGATAACGGGACGGGAAGGATCAGGGGAATCTATCTGCAGGGAAACGCCGCCTTACGACCTGTATTCGAAGCCTGGCTTAAACCTATCCATGACCTGGGCGCTACGACCGTTACAATGCGCAGCACAAGCGGAACCGATCACGTTCCGTTTGACTCGGTGGGTCTGCCCGGCTTTCAGTTCATCCAGGACGAGGTCGAGTACTTCAGCCGTACATGGCATACCAACATGGATGTCTACGATCGGCTGCAGCGGGAAGACCTGATGCAGGCCTCGGTGGTGATGGCATGGTTCGCTTACAACGCCGCCATGCGTGATGAGCTTCTCCCCCGTAAACCGATGCCCGAAACCAAGCCGGCAAGCTGAGGGCGGAGATAAACGACTCTTGGTGCGAAGTTCGATCGGCCTTCGACCGGGGGAACAAGGGGAAGTCCGCCCGGTAGAGTTGCCCTTGGACGGCCATCACGAACGCATGGCTAGTTCGCTCTTGATATTTCCTTGCCGAATCAGGCTGAGGTTGCGGAGGTAAACCGCACTGTTGAAAAGATAGCCGGCGATGTAGACGGGTTGCTTGACATAAAAGCCGTAGGCCAGCAGGAGCAAGCTCCCGATGATGCTCAAGTACCAGAAGGAGATCGGAATGACGCTTTTTTTCTGCCTTTCCGACACGACCCATTGGACCACAAACCGGCAACTGAAGACGACTTGTCCGGCCCATCCGACTAGCGCCCAAGGGTCTTTCATCTGAACGTATAGGTCGTGAAAGTATTGCAGCACTGACTCCATTCTCGTATCTCCCGCCACAGGTTCTGCAGCGAATTACCAGACTGCATATCCGATAGCAGTCTCGGCTGTTTCGTGGATAATAATAAAACATGTTAAAGGATGAACTCGACCAAACGCTCGTACTGATTAAACCTGACGCACTCAAGAATTCCCTTACCGGATACGTTCTCTCGCAGCTTTCCGAGTTCCACACCGGTTTGCGATTTGCGGGAACCAAGGTGATCCAGGTAAACCGGACGCTCGCTGAGGAGCATTACGCCGAGCACCGGGGGAAACCGTTCTTCCCGGCCTTACTGGAATACATCATGGGGAAGATCCATTACCCCAACGAGCCCGAAAAGCAGCGTGTGATAGCCATCGTTTACCAGGGGATCGATGCGGTCAAGAAGGTCAGAGATATCTGTGGCCCCACCAATCCTCATGTGGCCAGGGAGCAGAAACCGGGATGCATTCGATCACTGGGCACAGTGGTTCCGTTGAAGAATGAACGAGGAGAGCCGATCGGCGAGCGGATGGACAACTTGATTCACGCTTCGGCGAGCCGGGAAGAGGCGGAACGCGAAATCAAGCTTTGGTTCAAGCCCAATGATATTCCTCCTTATATGCGCGCCTATCCTACACAGGAGAGCCAGGAGCTGTTCTACCTGAAAGACAAGAAACTGTCTCGAACGCGGGAGAGTGGGAGTATTTGTATCCTTGCCCCCGGGGATATCGCGTGGGAATCGGATTTGAGGGCTCTGCAGAGACTGGCAGACGGGGAGCCGGCCGACATCTCCCTTGGAACTATCGTTGCCAAATATCTGACCAACGAAACTCCGGAAAGAGGGTAAGTCAGGGGAGAGTTCGCAGTGCCCCAGGCATGATCCGGGTAATCCGCCCTGCTATACAATGCTACTAAGTGGAGGAAGAGAATGGAGTTAGGACTGTCAGGGAAAAAGGCGCTGGTTACCGGCGCATCGCGGGGAATCGGGCGGGCCATAGCGGTCGCCCTGGCACGTGAAGGCGTAGATGTGGCTATCAATTTCCTGCGTCACAGGACGCCAGCCGAGCAGGTTGCGGCCGAGATCGAATCACACGGGTCGAAAGCGCTCCTGCTTCGAGGCAACGTCGCGGACGAGGATCATGTAGCCCGCATGTTCTCGGAAATCCGCGAGACTTGGGGAAGCCTTGATATCCTGATTTCCAATGCCGCGTCCGGCGTTCTGAAGCCAGCCGAACAGCTTTCGCTGCATCACCTCGCCTGGACGATGAACATCAACGCCGGGGCCCTGTTGCCGCTGGTGCAGGGTATGCTGAGTTTGCCTTCTCGCGACTCTGAAAAGATTGTTGTCGCGGTTTCGTCCCTCGGCGCCGTGCGGGCGATTCCGAACTATACTCTGGTCGGGGCCTCCAAGGCTGCCCTGGAGTCTATGGTCCGTCATCTGGCGGCCGAGCTGGCTCCTAAGGGGGTTCGGATTAACGCTGTTTCAGCAGGAACCGTCGACACCGACGCCCTTAAGCACTTCCCCAATCGAGAGCAACTCCTCGAGGAGTCACGCCGGCGTACACCGGCCGGCAGGCTGATCACTCCGGAGGATGTCGCACATGCCGTGGTCTTTCTGTGCACCGATTACGCCAGCATGATCCGCGGACAAACGCTGGTTGTCGATGGCGGCTATTCGATTGTGGCGTAACTAAGGATGATAACGGCGGTAATACCGGCCCCCGCCGCGGCGCACGACGGCAAGTTCGCCGTTACTGACCATGCGGTTGATCGCATCCTTCAGCTCCCGGGTGTTGCCGCTGAAATGCGCTCTTGCGGCAATGTTGAGGAGCTGCAGCTCCTCAACCGGATACTGGCTGAAAAGCTTACGGATTCGAGTGACCAAATCCGTTCCGGTAGAAACTGCTGAGAGCATATGCCCTCCTTTCCGGCTGACCGGGTCATCAGCGTGTTGCGCTTGCATTCCCGGCCCGAATACATTCGGCGACTACTTCGACCAGATCTTTCGTCTGGTCGACAGCAGCGCCAAGCATCATGCGGCACTCCGGGCAGGCGGTCACCAGGACCGAAACGCCGGATTGAACGATTTCGGTGCGCCTGGGCCG
>DAOTAI010000097.1:0-13071 GCA_035593865.1 Acidobacteriota bacterium | reverse complement strand
CGAAGATCTTCGGCCAACAACCCCTTAGCCCAGATTGGGCGGGGAGATGTTCCAGCCGTATCGCAGAATGCGAACCTTAACGGGACGGCGCCCGAACTCGAACGCCTGCTCGACGTCGGGAATGTAGATATCCAGACGATTTCCCTTAATGAAACCGCCGGTATCGAGAACAGTGTATATCCCAGAATGGGATTCGACTTTCAGTTCAATAACAGAACCGATTGGAAGAACCTCTGGATCAGCTGCGACGATGCCTGTATTCACCCAAACACCGGAAGCGGTCGTCCCACGGTCTGAGTACGCAGTCGCAACGAAGTGGGCATATTCGTGCTCCGCCGCCTCGGTGACGGTTGTCCACGAGGGATGCGAAGGCTCTGGAGAAGGCTCCAAATCCGAGTAGTCGGAACTGATGGTAATCTCGCCCACCGGAGTAGCAGGAACGATACCGAAAAAGTGGAGAATGCTAACCGAAACAAGCAGAAGCAGTGTCGTAAACCAGACGAGTCGGGAAGCTCGGTACGTCTCTTCTTTCATTGGCTCGTCTCCTGTATCAAGATTCGTTTCTATCTTTCAAAAAAACCTATACTTTAACGCATTATCTCCTTACAGTCTGACCTGCCAGACCATAAGCCTTTCATTATACGTAACTATAGCGAGGAGTTCCAACCGGCCTAAGGCGCCGAGAGAGGGTTGGGCGCCTGCCCCGTAGCCGGCGTCAGGGGAAGTTCAAGTACGTGGAGAGGGTGTCACTTACTAAAATAAGACTTCCCGACTACTCACTCTTCCAACTTTTACTTTATCTCATACACAATGTGAGCAGAAACACACTCTTCTCCGCAATCCGCGCTTCGGTAGAAGGGTGGGGTTCGAATCCGGCCGGTGTGTTTTCCGGACGGATTGAAACCCATCATTTTCCTACCTGCAATGTCCTCGCCGCTGTCCGGGAAACGAATTGCACGATGCACTCGCCAGGCTCGGTCCGTTCAGGTTCGACAGTAGCTGGTCAATGACGTTTTGTCGCCCAGGATATTTCCCGCATGCACGAGGCTTCCTTCACCTATCGTGCAGCCCCGTCCCAGGATGCTGCCCGATACAAAGGCCTTGCGCCCAATGCGACAGCCAGGCCAAAGAACCGAGTTCCGAACTACGGCACCTTCCTCGATCCGACAATGAGCTCCAACGACCGAATGATCGATTTCGGCGCCTTGCTTGATCATGCACCGTTCATCGATCAGTGATTCTCCCTTCACCTGAACCTCGGGATTCTGCGGACAATGGTTCTGTTTTCGGAAGCCGTGAAACTGCGGCTCGGAAATCCGTTTATCGAGGAAGTCCATGTTGGACTGCAGGTAATTGTAGGGTCGGGTAATTTCGCGCCAATACTCTCCCACGGCCCTCGCAAAAAACGGGACTCGTCGTTCAAGCAATATCGGGAAAAGGTCTTTTTCGAAGAAAAAAGGCCTGTCCCGGGGAATCCATTGAAGCACGTCCGGCTCCAGCACATAGACGCCAGCATTAATGGTGTTTGCTCTGATCGCCCTGCCACGGGGCTTCTCTATGAAACCGGTGACTCGCCCTTTGTCGTCGACCTCCACGACGCCATACGACCGGGGATTGGCAACGCTGCAAGTCGCGATGGTCACCAACCCCTTGTATTTGCGATGAGTGTCCAGGCACTCGTCGAACGCCATTTCACTCAAAATATCGCCGTTAAGGACAATAGTGGTATCATCGATCAGGTTTTCCGCCACCTTGAAAGCGCCGGCTGTCCCCAGTGGCGTGCTTTCTACGTGGTAACGGAGCAGTAGCCCGAAGTTCGATCCGTCGCCCAGAATATCCTGGATCAGCCGCGGCTGATAGGACAGGCTCAAGATGATTTCGGTAATGCCCGCTTTTTTCAGTTGGTTGACCTGAAAGAGAATAAGGGGATAGTTCCCGATAGGCAGCAGCGGTTTAGGAGTGTTGATGGTCAGAGGAAGGAGTCCGCTGCTCAAACCCCCTGCCAGGATCAGTGCTTTCATTTCTGTGGAAATGCTAACATACAGTCCCGGTAGCTGCTATGGTGGTGGCGCTGCCAACTGGAAGTCACAAGCAACCGGCAACCCTTAACCACAAATGTGTTATAAGGACTTTTCGTGAATCTGCCCAACGCCCTGACGTTATCACGAATCTTCCTGGTGCCGCTCCTGGTCGTACTGCTTCTGACCGGCCGGGTAACGACTCGTGAAACATGGGCATTCGTGGTATTGGTCGCAGCTGCCGCGACCGACTATCTGGACGGCTATCTTGCACGCAAGCGTTTCCAGGTAACCACCCTTGGAAAACTGCTTGATCCGATAGCCGATAAACTTCTCATTTCTGCCGTTTTCATCTCCCTCGTTGAGATGCGGATTGCTCCCGCCTGGATGGTGGTGATCATTGTAGGCCGGGAATTCGCAGTCACCGGACTGCGCAGCGTGGCTTCCACCAGCGGCTTTGCCATCGCGGCTTCCCGACTCGGCAAGTACAAGATGGTGAGCCAGGTCGCCTGCGCTGGCTTTCTGATACTCGGTGGCCACTATCCGGGGACGCTGCTTTATAAGGCCGGGCGAGTCTGTCTATGGGTTGTCGTCATTCTGGCCATCGTCTCGATGGTCCAGTATTTCCGCCGCTTCTGGGGCCAGATTGACGACGGAATCAAGAACCGCGGGCGTCATGAGAATCGAAGACGTATTCCATTTTTAAAGAGATACCGTCGGAACTCAGATGTCACGATTAACACCTGAAGAAGGCGCGGAGCTGTTGCAGATCGCAGCCGATGCCTTGCGCCTTTGGATCATATGCAATGAATCTTACCGAGGCGCTCCTGTTCATCCTGCCTTGCTGGAGCCCGGGGCAGCTTTCGTTACGCTCAAAAAAGACCGACAACTTCGTGGCTGTATCGGCCGTTTGATTCCTTCATGCCCTCTTTTCAAGGCTGTTGCCGATTGCGCTGTGGCAGCCGCGACACAGGATCCGCGCTTTGATCCGATAACCAGACAGGAACTGACGCAGTGTTCCCTGGACGTCTCGGTTCTCAGTCCGCTGGAAGTCATTGAGGATACCTCTCTAATTGAGATAGGGAAACACGGCGTTTATGTCGAGAAGGGAGGCCACCGGGGTGTTTTGCTTCCCCAGGTGGCCGTGGAGTTGAATCTGGATCGAGAACGCTTCCTGGATTTGACCTGTGGCAAGGCGGGGTTGCCGGCGGACGCTTGGAAACACGGGGCCACTATTAAGGTGTTTTCCACCCAGGTCTTTCACTCGGAAAAGATTTAGATGCCTCAGTTATGCCTCACTCTGGCTGAAGCTCGCCTCAATGAGTTAATCAGTAAGATCCAGCGATATGACGGGGTTTGTCCCCTGATTGAAGTCCGGATCGATTTCATGGCGCGGCCTGATATCCCGACGCTGCCAACGCACCGGCGCAGCCGCTATATCGCGACGTGCCGGCCGATCAGAGAAGGTGGATGTTTTCGGGGAGACGAAGCCGACCGACTCGGCTTGCTGATGCGGGCCGCCCGCTCCGGCTTTGACTGGATTGATCTGGAACACGACGCCACTTTAATTCCTCTACCTTCACCCGTGAGGCTTATTCGCTCTTATCATGATTTTGCTGGGATGCCGGCGAATTGGTCGGAGCTGATCGGAAGGCTGGACGCGTTGCCCGGGGATGTCACCAAGATTGCCGTCACCGTGGAGAACACTGAACAGGCGATCGAGATCTTGCGGCAATTCGAAAAGCCGGGCGCTCGGCGTCGAATTCTTATAGGCATGGGGCCGTTCGGACAGGTGTCGCGCCTTCTCGGTCATTTTCTTGGCAATGAATGGACTTACGTCTCGGAAAAAAGCGAACGGGCGGCCGCACCTGGGCATTTCAGCCTGGCTGAAGCTGTCAGCTCGTTTCGGCTTGACTTTCCGGGAGCGGTATCGACCTTTTACGGAGTTCTGGGGAATCCTTTGGCGCATTCACTCTCGCCGGGACTGCACAACCGGCTCTTTTCACAGTACTCCCTGAACAACGTCTACTTGCCCCTGAGACTGAGCGCCGTCGACCCGTGGTTTGATTATGTTGCCGCCAGTCCCTTGAAATTCGGAGGTTTCAGCGTAACCCTCCCCTTCAAGACCGACGTTGTGAAATTCGTCCACAACCAGGAGGATTCCGGTGATGCCCTCAATACCTTGATCAGGGACCGGTCGGGCTGGAGGGGACTGAACACGGACTACGCCGGATTCATTAAGCCGCTGGCGGAGTTTGATCTCCGAGGCTGTACCGCTCTCGTAATCGGCGCCGGAGGCGTCGCGCACACGGTGATTCGAGCTCTTCAGGACAGGGGCGTCCGGGTGACAGTCGTGGCTCGGAATGCGTTCAAAGCGGCGAATGTGGCTGAGCGCTACGGATGCGGCAAAGCCACTTTTGACGACCTCCCTATCAAGGCAGATCTTTGTGTTAACTGCACTCCGGTCGGGCAACATCCTCAAACCGATGTATCTCCGCTAGCCCGCGACGAGCTAACCTTTGAGATCGTCTATGACCTGATCTACCAACCGGTGCAAACCAAGCTTCTGTCCATGGCGGCCGAGCAGGGACTGAAGACGATTTCCGGAATGGAGATGTTTGTAGAACAAGCGGCACTTCAATTCAAGGCATGGACCGGGATCGATCCTGATCGCAAGCTCGTGAGAGAAATAGTAGAATCTTTGTTTTTTGACGAGGCAGAGCACATGCGTCGGCAGTCAGAAGGCAATACAATATGAGTAGTAGATTTCGAATTTCGGTCCCGGCCAGCACCAGTAACCTCGGCTCCGGCTTCGACACTCTGTCTGCAGCGTTGGGGCTCTACCTGACCGTCGACGTGGAAGTCACAGAGGATGGTACGGGAATCGAGTGGGTGAGCGGCTGGCCGTTCCCCCCTGAGGAAAACATCGTCGACGCGGCGCTTCGATCGACAGCCGACCTGCTGGGCCTCAAGAACGTGGGAGTGCGGTTGTCGATGGACAATCCGATTCCGCTCAAGCGTGGGCTGGGGAGCAGCGGCGCTGCCATTATCGCGGGGATCAAAATCGCTGAGAAATTGGCGGGACAGAGGCTGTCCCAAGAAGAAATATTGAACCTGGCCTATCCCTTGGAAGGGCATCCAGACAACATTGCCGCTAGCCTGCTGGGCGGATGGGTGCTGTCATGCGTCAAGGAAACGGAAATCACTGCTGCAAGAATCCCGGGCAGCCTTTCCTGCCGTTTTGTGCTGGCTATTCCCAAGGTTACCATCTCCACCCGCCAAGCCAGACAGATCCTGCCTGACTCCTACAGCAGGGCCGACACGGTGTTCAACCTGCAGCGATGCGCACTCTTTGTCCATTCGCTCTGGGCCGGTCAGAAGGAACTTTTGCGTGATGCTTCGCAGGATCGGCTCCATCAACCCTTTCGAGCGACGTTAGTTCCCGGAATGGAGAACCTGCTCCAACTGCGTGACCTCCCCGCCGAGTTGAACACTCATGTGCTCAGCCTAACCATAAGCGGATCGGGATCCTCCGTTATAGCCATTGCGGATGGTTCTTACGAGGAAATCGCCTGCTGGATGACCGGGATCCTGCGGGCCTCGGGAACAGAAGCGCGCTCTCTGGTTCTCGATCTCGACGTATTCGGGGCGCGCACCCTGCCTCTTACCTGAACAAATGCTTGAAAACATTTTTGTTATATCGACCCTGGTCGTCCTTGAAGGCCTGCTATCCGCGGATAATGCCTTGGTCCTCGCTATCCTCGTCCGGCACCTGCCACCCAAACAGAGGAAGAAGGCCCTTCGCTACGGAATCTGGGGCGCCTTCGTTTTTCGTCTTATTGCCATCCTGCTGGCTAAAGAGTTACGCCGGTTTTGGCCTTTTCGATTGCTTGGCGGCCTCTATCTCATCTACATAGCGGTCAGCCATTTTGTCCGGGGGCGCAAGACGCCCCAGCAGGTTGAACTAGGGGAAGCGTCAAGAAAAGGCTTCTGGGGGACGGTCGCAGTTGTGGAACTCACCGACATCGCCTTCTCGGTTGATTCCATCCTGGCGGCTGTTGCCATGTCGGACAAGCTCTGGGTGATTTACCTGGGAGGAGTACTGGGAATCGTGACGATGCGATTCGTGGCCGGAGGTTTCCTCAGACTTCTCGACATTTTTCCGCGGCTGGAGACTGCGGCCTACCTTCTGGTGTCCTGGATTGGTCTAAAACTCACTCTGGAGACGTTTGAGATCCATTTCCCTGCCTGGCTGTTCTGGTCGGTGATGTTTGTGGTCTTTGCCTCCGGGTTTCTTAAGCGCAGGGAGTCGGAAGGACCTTCCAAAGAGGAGGAGTTGTACAGGGAGGCTTCCCAACCCGAGTCGTAGCGTCGAACAGCAGAATTAGAGCGAAGATTCGGGGCCGGCCGGGCTCAGAAGATCGTGGTGCTCTCCTGATCCTTACCAGCGCCAGCGTTTCCTGCATGCAATGGCAGGCGGTACAATAGAAAGGCGATGCTGTCCGAGCGATATTCCCGACAGGTTCTTTTCAACGGGATCGGTTCGGCCGGTCAGGACAAGATTCGCGCGACCGCGGTTGTTGTTATCGGCTCAGGAGCACTCGGAACCTGCAGTGCTGAGATGCTGGTTCGCGCCGGGATCGGCCGGCTCACCCTGGTTGACCGAGACTTCGTCGAGCTGAGCAATCTTCACCGTCAGAGCCTCTTTACGGAAGAAGACGCTCGTCAGGGTTTGCCAAAGGCCGTTGCAGCCGAACGGGCTTTGTCCCGCCTGAATTCCGACGTCGTCATCCGATCGTTCGTCAAGGACGTGACATCCGAGACAATTGCCGAACTCTGCGCCGACTCCTCGATAATCGTCGATGGGACCGATAATTTCGAAACCCGGTATCTCATCAACGACTTTTCGGTCGCGCAAGGCATTCCCTGGGTCTATGGCGCCTGTCTTGGTAGTTTCGGAACGGGTTGCGCGTTTGTTCCCGGCAAAACAGGTTGCTTTCGTTGTATTTGTGAGGAGACGCCAACCGGCGGTGCACTCGAAACCTGCGATACGGTTGGGGTGATCCCTCCCATCGTCCACACAGTTGCCGCGTTCCAGGTTGCGCAGGTCTTAAAGCTGATCACATCTCCCGAGCGCCTTGAGTTTCGTCTCCTGCAGGCGGACGTCTGGGATGACAATTGGAGAACCGTCTCGCTGCAAGGCATGAAGAACCCGGATTGCCCATGCTGCGTGAAGAAACAACTGGTGTTTCTGGAGGGTGCCCGGGAATCGCGCCTGACTCGACTCTGCGGCCGCAATGCGGTCCAGGTTTCGCCCGGGGCACCGGTTCAAATTGATTTTCGTGAAATGTCGAAACGGCTTTCGCGGGCTGGAAAAGTGGACTTCAATGATTACATGATGAAGATCAGGATAGCTGATTTTGAGATTGCCCTGTTCCCGGATGGCAGGTCAATCATTCGCGGAACTGAAGACTTGGCGACGGCGCGGACCGTTTATTCGCGATACATTGGAATGTAGAGATTCCAGACTCTTCGGGCTGTAAACATATGAACTCTTGAACCCTGAAACCCGAGCTGACTTGTCATGAAAAAGAACAGACTCTTCCCTTTTTTGTTCTTCTTTTTGTTGTTCACGGCACACGCGTCGCTGCGCGCCGATGCGGCCAAGGCCCGCGAGGTGATTGACGCCGCTATCGAGGCCATGGGAGGGCAGGCCTACCGTGACGTCAAGAACGCCCATAGCAGTGGGCAATACTTCATCTTTGACCGGGAAGGGCGCAAGGGTCATGCCCAATACCGCGACTGGACAGTCTTTGACCCGGTTAAGTGGCGCTTCCAGCTCGGCGAGGGAAAGCGCCAGTCTGTACAGATCTACAACCTCGAGGTCGCGCAAGGTTGGACCCTTGAAGGCAAGGATACGGTAAAGGAAGCGAAACCCGAAGATATCGAAGAGTTTCGGAAATCTGTCAAACGGGACCTCGATATTCTTCTCCGCAAGCGGGTCGACGAAGAGGGGATGAATTTGTATTACTACTCACCTGACGACGTCGCTGGCACCGGGGAAAGCGAGGCCGTTGAGTTCTTGGATTCCACCAATCAGTCTGTAATAATATTCTTCGATACCAAAACGCATCTTCCGATCAAACTTGAAACTCAGATAACAGACAAACTAGGCCTTCGGCACAAGGAAGAGGTCGAGTACATCACCTGGCATACGATCCAGAATGTTCGAACACCATTGCGGATTGACGTGCTCGTCGACGGAAAGGTTAGCCAGCAAAGATTCGTTGAGAAGATTGAGTATAACGTCGCGATCCCAGAAGACTTTTTCCTTGAACCCAAAGTGGAGAAAAAGAAGTGAATCGCTCCGGTTTTCAGGAACTGCAACTTCTTGCTTGCGCTCGGCCGATTCGCATGTAATGCCGCTTCATATGCTTCCGTAGCGTGCGTCGATTTGTTCACATGTGCTGAAGCGCTGTCCCCGGGTGTTTGACAAGCGCTCACTTGGAAGTATAATGACGCCGTTGTTCAGGAATTAAATCGGACGATTCACGGCGCCCCTTTTTCCAACAGAGATATCGGTACTTATGGACTTATTCGGGCCTCACTCGTCACCCCTGCAAAGGTTCCTGGAGACGGACAATTTATCTTATCTCTACGAATACTCCACCTTTGACTGGCTGATCCTTATTCTCTATTTTTCGGTTTTGTCTATTCTCGCGGTTTACGGGCTTCACCGCTATTATCTCGTCTATCTTCACTTTAAATACCGGGACAAGGAAGCGCGCCCGGCCGGGCGACTGGAGATATTACCGAAGATCACAGTGCAGTTGCCCATATTTAATGAAATGTACGTGGTTGAGCGACTGATCGATCACGTATGTCGGTTCGATTACCCTCGGGACCTTCTCGAGATACAGGTATTGGACGACTCCACCGACGAGACTCAGCGCCTGGCCCAGAGAAAGGTCAGGGAATACGCGGAACAGGGATTTGATATTCATTACATTCGGCGGCCGGAGCGCGTGGGTTATAAGGCGGGAGCGCTGGACCATGGTCTTAAGACAGCGACCGGAGAACTTATTGCGATCTTCGACGCAGACTTTACACCCAGACCCGATACTCTGCTGAATCTCGTTGACTATTTCTCGGACCCCAAGGTCGGCATGGTCCAGATTCGCTGGGAACATATCAACCGCGACTACTCGCTTCTGACCAATGTGCAATCGATCATGCTCGATGGTCATTTCATCCTGGAAAGCGCCACGCGGTACCGTTCCGGGCGTTTTTTCAACTTCAACGGCACGGCGGGCATCTGGCGTCGAGCTGCCATCGAGGATGCTGGCGGCTGGGAGCATGATACCCTCACCGAGGATCTCGATCTGAGCTATCGCGCTCAAATGAAGGGATGGAAATTTGTTTTCGTTCCGCACCTGACCGCACCGGCTGAGATCCCGGTTGACGTCAACGCATTCAAATCGCAGCAGTACCGCTGGGCCAAGGGCTCTATTCAGACCTGCAAGAAAATATTGCCTCGGCTTCTTTTCAGCGATCTGCCGTTACCGGTCAAGGCAGAAGGCTTTTTCCACCTCACCGCCAATATCGCATATCCGTTGATGGTGGTTCTCGGATTGATGCTATTGCCGGCGCTCATTGTCCGATTTCATCAAGGCTGGTTTGAGCTGCTGCTCCTGGATCTTCCGCTTTTTATGGCCGCCACCTTTTCTGTCAGCTCTTTCTATATCGTTTCGCAGAAGGAGATCTACGTTGACTGGCGATCCCGGCTGTGGTACCTGCCCTTCCTGATGAGTGTTGGGATCGGCTTATCGATCAACAACAGCAAGGCGGTAATCGAAGCATTCCTCGGAAAGGAATCTTCTTTCGTCCGGACTCCGAAGTTCTCGGTCCGCAACTCCGGTGATAACTGGACGGAGAAGAAATATCGTTTACCCAGTGGCATGGCCCCCTTCATTGAAATCGCTTTCGGTATTTATTTCTCTCTCATGATCATGTACGCGTTGGACGGTGGGCTTTACGCCACAGTGCCCTTCCTTATGCTGTTCATGGTCGGATACTTTTACACGGGTTTCTTGTCTCTTTTTCAGAGACGCTTTTGCCTGTCACGGCCGGTCCCGGTGTATCGATAGTCCTACAGAATTGTAGCCTCCCGGCAACAGAAACCGGTTTGCCATGTTCCCCTTCCTCTTGATGTAACGGCATTTGGCGCTTGGCTCGATTATTGCAAAGGATGGAGGGGCATGCAGACGACTATACGAAAACCAGTACGAGTCTCGGGGATCGGTTTACACACAGGATGTCAGGTTTCTGTCGAATTACGACCAGCGCCCCCTGACACGGGGATTATCTTCCGTCGGGTCGACCTGCAGGGATTCCAAATTGAAGCAGTCAGGCGACATGTTTCCCGTGTCGTCCTTGCAACGACGCTCATGAAGCGCGGCGTCATGATCTCAACCGTTGAACATATCCTTTCCGCCTTGTATGGCTCGGGCGTTGATAACATCTACATCGACATCGATTCTCTGGAGGTTCCAATCCTTGACGGCTCGGCTCTTCCTTACGTGAAGATGCTCCAGGAAGCGGGGATCGAGGAACAGGACAAGGAGAGGACTTACCTGCAGGTCATCAAGGAAACGACGTTGCGGGAGGGCGATAAATGGATTCGTATCGCGCCCTACCCCATGTTCCGCGTCTCTTATCACATCCATTTCGCACATCCACTGATCGGTTCACAGGCGTTTGACCTTCGAGTGACGCCCGAATCGTATGCCAGGGAGGTCTCCTTCGCACGGACCTTTGGGTTCTACTCCGAAGTAGAGCAATTGCTTAAGAAAGGGCTGATC
Source organism: Acidobacteriota bacterium (assembly GCA_035593865.1). Lineage (GTDB taxonomy): Bacteria > Acidobacteriota > UBA6911 > RPQK01 > RPQK01 > RPQK01. The sequence goes on along the minus strand of DAOTAI010000097.1, from coordinate 2,192 downwards.
CGGGGCGGTTCTCCCGACAACGCCGTGGTTTTGACCGATGGTGGAATTCTCAATGACGGGCTCCGCGCGCCCGATGAATTCGTGCGCCACAAGACCCTCGATCTGATCGGCGACTTGGCCTTATCTGGCTACCCCGTCCTCGGTCATGTGAGCGCAGAAAAAGCCGGCCATTCGCTCCACACTGATATCGCCACGTTGCTGGCGCGCAATCCCTCGATCACCCGGAAGGTCAAAGAATCCGAATTGTCATTGGCATTGAAAGCCGCGGCCAGCTAGAATCCACCGTTTGTAGTACCGCCTTCATGCGGGCCTTAAATCGATCCACGCCGGCTCACGCTCGCTTGAAGGAGAACGTTCTCTCTAAAGCCCGCCTGAAGGCCGGATCATAAACATCCCCTGCACCCCTGGGCGTTGCCGTTTCCGTGGCCTGGGTGCTTTTTGGCTATAATAGCCCGGATGACGAAACCAGTCTTTCCTCGTCAAGCGGCGGCTTTGCTGATTTGCTTCTTAGCCGCCACGCTGTTCGCCATTGCCTTCTGGGAGACAACCGTCAGGGCTGCTGAAGACCTGCAAATCTGGGTTGGGCAGAAGCAATCCAAGGTCGATTCGCGGGAAAACGAGGGGAGCGTTCTTTGTGACTTGAGAGATGTGGTCGAGATCCTGAACCTGAGGTTCGAGGAGAGCGACACACAAGCGACCGTGAGCGGGCCAAGAGGACGCCTGCAACTCACTGACAACCGCCCCCTTGTCCGGTTTCGTGACGAATATATCCTGCTTGATCGGCCGGTGTGGCGGCGAAAAGAGAAGGAATGGTACATCTCCGAAGACTTTTTGCAGAAAGCGCTTCCTCTTATACTCTCTCAGCGGCTGGAACGTCAGGGGGAGTTGTCGTACCGTGTTTTCCCCCTCGAGCAGAATCGAGTCAGGGTTGAGGTCAGCAATTTCCCTGATCATGTGCGATTGACCTTCGTCCAAAGCCAAAACGCGCCAGTTCGCATCCAGGAGCTTCAGGATTCCATACGAGTGACATTCGACGACTACCTTGTCGTACCGGCTTTGCCGTCCACTCGTCCCGACGAGCGCATCGTCAAAGGCCTGCGGTTCGATTCGAGCGAAATTTACGGCGGGTTTGTCATAGAAAAGGGCCGGAATTATTACAATCTCCGCGAATATGCTTCGGATAGCCCGGACCGGAGGGTGATTGATCTGTATGCTCCGCCGACGACCGCGCAGACTGCACCCCAACCCGCCGGTCCGATACCTTCCGGACCGATTCCACCGCCCGGTTTATCTTCGTCATCTACACCGCTTCCGGTTTTTAAGCCTCGGGAATTTCGCAACGTGATTGCTCTCGACCCGGGACATGGAGGCGACGACTACGGCGTTCATCCCCGGCATGACTTGCTCGAGAAGAATTACACTCTCAGTATCGCCGAGCGGGTCGCGGAGCATCTTCGGTCGACACCTTACCGGGCGATCATGACCAGGACGCTGGACTCGGATGTGGGCGTCCACCAAAGAAGCGCGATCGCCAATTATTACCAATCGAGGTGCTACATCAGCATCCACCTCGGTGGCGCTCCGACGGAGGACGCGCGCGGACCGGTGGTATACGTCCAGGCATATGGCCCGACAGAGGACACAGCGCAGGATTCCGGCCAGGTCTACGGGAATGAGCCGTCCACGGCCGGAGTTGGTCGAATGCTCAATCCCCGAAACCTTGTTCCTTGGGAGTACGCTCAAAAGACGTTCACGAGCCAAAGTAAACAGCTTGGAGCGATCATTCAAGATGAGCTCAATGCCGTTTACCGGACCGAGAACCAGGTGGTGGAGGTCCCCCTTGGTCAGCTGGCGCCGGTCTCTGCACCGGCAGTATTAGTCGAAGCGGGATTTCTGACTAATCCGGAGGACTCCGCCCAGCTGGCCACGAAAGAGTTCCAAGACCGTATTGCAATGGCATTAGTTAAAGCGATTCAACGGTTTCTGAATTGAGGAACAGATGAGAAAGCACCCGAGTCTGATTATTGCTCTAACCTTGGTAATCGTGACTGTCGGTATCGGCTACTACCTTTACACCACCGAGAAAAGGCGTCAGGCCGAGCTGCGCGAATCCGAGAGGCAAAGCCTCGATCCGGAAGCCAGCGCTCTCGCCGAAGGGTCGAACCCTTCTGTTCCTGTAAAACTGTACCTCT
>DAOTAI010000632.1:0-2106 GCA_035593865.1 Acidobacteriota bacterium | reverse complement strand
CATTGCGGCTGATCGCTCCGCCGCTCAGCATGTTTCGCTCGATCCATAAGCTTCCCCCTGCCCACTGGCTCACCTTCAGCGTCGAGAAGGGGATCAAGATTGAGAGGTACTGGGACCTGAGCTACGAGCCTAAGCTGAAAGGGTCTGAAGAGCAACTTGTTGATGAGCTTGAGGAGCGCCTGATCGATTGTCTAAGGCTTCACATGGTGAGCGATGTGCCCGTCGGCGGTTTTATGAGCGGCGGATTGGATTCGACGCTTGTGGTCGCCATGGTCATGAAGCATGTGGCGGCGGGACCCATCAAGACTTTTTCGCTGGGGCTTCCCTATCAGGACTTCGACGAACTTCCTTATGCACGGATGGTAGCCGAGCGTTACGGAACCGAGCACTATGAGGAGGTTGTCACTCCTTCCTTGCTTGACACCCTTCCGCGCCTGGTCTGGCACCTTGATGAACCATCGGATCCCTTGTCGCTGTGTACCTACCTGATCTCTCGCCTGGCGCGACGCCACGTCAAGGTGGTTTTGGGAGGCGATGGCGGAGATGAGTTGTTCGGGGGATATGATCGCTATTACGGCAATCGTTATGCGGATTACTACGCCCTGGCGCCTGAATTCGTCCGCAGATATGCCGTCGGCACGCTGCTGCGGCTGTTACCTGACGGTCAGTGGTACAAGAGCCGGGGACACCGGATCAAGTGGCTGCACCGCATGTCCTTCCTGAAAGGAGGAAGGCGCTATGCCGCCAGTCTTAGCTACTTCTATTTCCAGCCAGACTTCAAGGAAAGCCTTTACGGACCCGAGATGGCGTACCGGGAATTCGAGCCTGAGCGGTCAATCTGGGAAGCGTTCGAGCGGGCCCAGGCGGATGACAGCGTTGATCGGATGCTTTATTCGGACAGCCAGGTTCGGCTGCCCGATCACCCGACCATGATTCTCGATCGGATGTCGATGGCTCACGGCCTTGAGGCGCGAGCACCGCTGATGGATCATAAAATGGCTGAGTTTGCGGCTCGCCTTCCCGCTTGGATGAAGGTTCGGGGACGCAGGTTACGATACATTCAAACCCGGCTGGCGGAAAGGTACCTCCCCCCGGCCCTGCTCACCCGCCCCAAACAAGGCTTTTCATCGGCCCTGCCTTACATGCTCAAGCAGGAATATCGGCGCTTGTTTGACGTCTTTTTAAGAGACTCTAACCTGGCCCGCGCCGGTTACCTGCGCCAGCCGGCCATCGATCGGCTCCTGGGTGAGCATCTGAACCATGTTGCAGATCACAGCAATCGATTGTGGCTCTTGTTGAACAGCGAAGTATGGTTTCGCATGCGCATCGCGGGTGAAACGATCGACTCGCTGCAGGACCAGATTGCGCAAACAGCGAGCGACCGGGACGAGCGTCTGAGGGCGGCCGTCTAGCGCGTATCGGAGCGCCACATGGTTTCAGGAGGATAGTCGAATAATGAGGATTCTGATCACAGGTGGAACCGGGTTCATCGGTTCACGCATGGCTCGGCAATGCCAGGAATCAGGTCATTCCGTTACTGTTTTTGGCCGCGAAAACAATCCTGTTGAAGTTGAAAATGCCCGGCTGCTGCGCGAAGCAGGAGTTCGATTAGTCGTCGGATCGATCACTGATTCGAGACTCTTGCCCGATCTGGTTCGAGACATCGACGTGGTCTTCCACCTCGCAGCCGTTCAACACGAGATGAACGTTCCAGATCAGGTCTTCTTTGACGTTAATGTCGAAGGGACCCGCAATCTGCTCGAGGTGTGCGTTGCGGCTGGGGTTCGCCGTTTTGTTCATGGCAGCACAATTGGAGTCTACGGGTCGCTCTCCCAGACCGTTGATGAATCGGTCCCCTGCCGGCCGGACAATATCTACGGCATCACCAAACTGGAGGGCGAGAAGCTGGCACTTTCATACAACGACCGGATTCCCGTTGTGGCGATCCGGATCTCCGAAGTCTACGGCCCTGGGGATCGGCGTTTGCTCAAGCTTTTTTCTGCGATCCAACGTGGCGTCTTCATGATGATCGGATCCGGCAAGAATTTCCATCACCCGATTTATGTCGACGATCTCATCCACGGGCTTCTGCTGGCGTCTTGTTCG
>DAOTAI010000096.1:0-13153 GCA_035593865.1 Acidobacteriota bacterium | reverse complement strand
TCCACATGGCCTCGGCCTGGGCGAGGTTGCGGGGGAACCCGTCGAGGAGCCAGCCTTTCGCGCAGTCAGGCTCCTGGAGCCGGTCCAGGATCATGGGGATCGTGATGTCGTCGGGCACCAGGTCGCCCCGGTCGATGAATGCCTTTGCCTTCCTGCCGAGTTCTGTTCCCTTCGCGATGTTCTCGCGGAAGATCACCCCCGTCTCGATGTGGGGAACGCCGTACTTCTTCTGGACGATAGCGCCCTGGGTTCCCTTGCCGCTGCCGTTGGGTCCGAAGATCAGGATGTTCATGTACCTCTCGCTCCTTTCGTGATGATCATGCGTCTCTCTCCCGTGTTTTCTCCATCGCGCCCGCACGGGGCGACGAATAAATGCCTTGGCGCCGGGCCACGGCAATTGGATTCGAGATGAAGAAGTGACGAAGAGCGGAAGCGCAGAGTGGATGAAACATTATTTTCGTAGCTTCCTAACTTCTGCTCTTCCTGGTTCCCCGGGCGAAGTGTCCAATGCCGAAGGGCATCCACTTGCCACGGTTACCGAAGAAACCACCCGGTCACTTATTCTCGGCCACGGCCTTCACCTTGGCCGCGAGGTTGATCAGGTAGGGCCTCTCGGCCTGCTGGATGGCGCCCGTGCCCTGGTGGTCCTCTTCGAAGATGCGCCGGACAACGGTCTCCTGGCTTCCGCCGGCCTCGTCGAGGTATCTCCGAATCCGATTCGAAAAGGCGACGGTGCTTTCGAGGGATTTCTTCATATATCCCCGCGCATCTGGACCAGTGAGAATATAGAAATGGCTGAGCAGGATGATCTCCACGTCCAGGTCCGCCAGTTTCTCGAGCGAGGCCACGTAGTCACTGTAGCTCGCGAGAAATTCCGGGTGAATCCGGATGTTGCGGTCGGGCACGCCCGCGGCCTCGCCGCAGATGAGGGCCTTGATGCTCGGGAAGTAGAAGGAGAGGCCGTCACGGGTGTGTCCCGGCGTGGCGATGACGCGGAAGGCCCATCCGCCGCCCAGGTCGACCGTCTCGCCGTCCTCGAGGACGCGGTCCACCTCGAGGGCGTCGAAGCCGATGTCCTCGTCCCCGAAAAGCGCCTTGTGCTGCTCCTCGTAGTCGCGGCTGAGGCTGCGGATCAGGTTGACGGCGTTGGGTTTCTTGACGATATCGGCGGCCATGCGGCTTGCGGCCACCTTGAGGCCGGGGATGCGGCGCTTGAGATAGGGGGCCGTCCCGGCGTGATCGAAGTGGGCGTGCGTGATGAAGATCCAGCGCAGGCGTTTCTCGTCGCCGAGGTACCGGCGGATCTCGCGGATGTAGGAGGGGCCCATGAAGGTGATGCCGGCGTCGAAAAGCGACGGGGTTTCGGCCGACACGAGCCACGCGGGCAGGTCGATGTCTGCAAGCGCGTAGAGCCCCTCGACGATTCTTCCGGGCTTCTGGATGATCATGGCCTCCGGGTACCCCCTACGAACCGGTCGGCATGTTAGAAGAAGGGCCGCGAAATGTCAAGCAGTTTCGGGACTCTGCTGTTGACGGGCGCAAGGCGGATGTGTTAGTCAAACAAAGGCATCAGGCACCGGGCATCGGAAAAGCGACTCCTGCAATTCCTCATGCCTGTTGCCTATTGCCTTGTGCCTGTTTTGTTGAAAGGAGCGAACCGTGGCGGTATCGAAGAAGATCGAAGGGGCGATAACGAAATCCTCGTGGATCCGAAGGATGTTCGAGGACGGGATCCGGCTCAAGCAGCAGTATGGGGCGGAAAACGTGTTCGACTTCAGTCTCGGCAACCCGAACGTGCACCCTCCGCCCGAGCTGAAGAGGGCCCTCCTGGAGGCGGCAAAGGACGACCGGCCCGGCGTGCACGGCTACATGCCCAATGCAGGGCTTCCGGAGACCCGCGCCGCCGTGGCGGCGAAGCTGAGCCGTGACCACGGCGTGGAAATCGGCGCCGATCACGTCATCATGACCTGCGGGGCCGCCGGGGCCCTCAACGTGATCCTGAAGACCCTGCTTGATCCCGCCGACGAGGTCATCATCCCCGTCCCGTACTTCGTCGAGTACCAGTCCTACGTGGACAACCACGGGGGGGTCGTCAAGCTGGTCAAGTCGAGGGGAGACTTCTCGCTGGACCTCTGGGCCGTCGAGGAGGCCGTCACGGAGAAGACCCGGGCCGTTCTCATCAATACGCCGAACAACCCCACAGGACGCGTTTACGACGAGGCCTCGATCCGGGCCCTGGCATCGCTGCTGGAAGACAAGGGGAAGAAGTTCGGCCGGGCGATCCATCTCATCTCCGACGAGCCCTACGACAGGATCGTCTACGACGGCGTGAAAGTCCCGAGCCTGCTGAAGGCGTACCGGCACAGCCTGATCGCGAACTCCTTCTCCAAGACGCTCTCCATCCCCGGCGAGCGGATCGGTTTTATCGCCGTGAACCCCGCGAACGACGGCCTCGACCTGCTCCTGGGGGGCCTTGTCCTGTGCAACCGCACGCTGGGGTTCGTCAACGCGCCAGCCTTCATCCAGCGGGTCCTGCCGAAGGTCCTGGACGTGGAGGTCAACGTGGCGGAGTACCGGCGCAAGCGGGACCTCCTGTGTAACGGCCTGGCCGCCCTCGGCTACGAGTTCACCAGGCCCGAGGGCGCCTTCTACCTCTTCCCGAAATCGCCGATCGGGGACGACGTGGAGTTCGTGCGGGCGCTGCAGAAGAAGAATATTCTCACCGTGCCCGGCAGCGGCTTCGGCGCGCCCGGTCACTTCCGGATCGCCTATTGCGTCGCGGACGAGACCATCGCCAACTCCCTCGCGGGCTTCGGCGAGGTCATGGCGCCGTACCGGTGACCGGCGCACGGGAACGGGATGCGAGCCTTTCGATTCGAACCGGTCAGACAGGCCCAAAACGAATGACCTCCAGACAATGGACCCTGGCGATCCCGCTGCTTCTCGTGCTGGTGACGCTTGCCGTGTTTTGGCAAGTGGGCAGCCACGAGTTCGTCAATCTCGATGATGAACAGTACGTCACGCAGAACCCTCATGTCCGAGGGGGGCTCACGGCGGGAAGTCTCGCCTGGGCCTTCGTCTCGACCCATGCCAGCAACTGGCACCCGATCACGTGGATTTCCCACCTGCTGGACGTGACCTTCTTCGGAATGGACCCGCGGGGCCATCACTGGGTGAGTCTTCTCTTTCACGCGGCCAATTCTCTCCTGCTCTTTCTCGTCCTGCACCGGATGACGGCGACGATCGGGAAGAGCGCCGCCGTTGCATTTCTCTTCGCCCTTCATCCCCTGCACGTGGAATCGGTGGCCTGGGTGGCCGAACGAAAGGATGTCCTCAGCACCTTTTTCATGCTCTGGACCCTGTGGTTCTATGTCCGGTATGCCCGCAGCCCGAGTCTGCTCAAGGGACTTCCGGTCCTCGTCTTCTTTGCCCTGGGCCTTCTCTCCAAGCCCATGCTCGTGACCCTTCCGTTTCTGCTTCTGCTGCTGGACTACTGGCCCCTGGGCCGTTTCGATCGATCCGTTCCGGTCCCTTCCGGACCCGTTCGGGAGGAGCAGGCCGTCCTTCCGACGAAGAAGGCGAAGAAGCGAAAGAAACAAACCGCACGACCCGTCCAGGCTGCTCCCGATCCCGAGCCGGAGAGGCAAGGAACCGGCATCCCCTGGGGCCTGGTGTCGGAGAAGATCCCCCTCTTCGCGCTCTCGGCCGTTTCTTCCGTCGTGACCTACGCGGTGCAGCAGGGGGGAGGCGCCATGAGCCCCCTGGACGCGATCCCCCTGGGAACCCGCCTGGGCAATGCGCTCGTATCCTGCGTGTCCTATCTCTTCAAGACCCTTTTCCCCCAGGACCTCGCCGTCTTTTACCCCTACCCATCGGAAATTGCAGCCTGGAAGGTGGTGGGCGCAGCGGCGCTGCTCGCCGCCCTCACCCTCCTGTGCGTGCTCTTCAGGAAGCGTTTCCCTTACGCCCTCGTGGGGTGGTTCTGGTATCTCGGGACGCTGGTTCCAGTCATCGGGATCGTCCAGGTGGGCATGCAGGCCATGGCCGACCGGTACACCTATGTGCCTCATATCGGGCTGTTTATCGCGGCGGCCTGGGGCGTCACTGACCTCGCGGCCGGACTGCCTTGGGGCAGGAAAGCTCTGGCGGCACTGGCCGGTGTCGTGTTTCCGGCCCTGGCCATCCTGACGTGGAGTCAGCTTGCGTACTGGAAGAACAGCACGACGCTGTTCGAGCACGCCCTGCGCGTGACGGAGCGCAACAGCCTGGCCCATACGAACCTCGGGGTAGCCCTGAATCGCGCGGGGAAGCTCGAGGAAGCAGCCTCGCATTACCGGGAAGCGATCCGGATCAACCCGAATTCGTCGGGCAGCCACTTCAACCTGGCCAACTACTATGCCTCGGCAGGCCGGAAGGAGAATGCCCTGCACCACTACAGGGAGGCCATCCGGATCAACCCCCGCTACACCAACGCCTACAACAACCTGGGATTGATGTTGATGTCCGATCGGCGTGCAGATGAGGCAATCCCGTATTACCGCAAAGCCGCGGAATTGGAACCGGCCAATGCCGGGATACTGTACGGCTACGGGATCGCCCTGGCGGCCGCAGGGCATTTGCCCGAGGCCGTCGAGCAATTCAACCGGGCGCTGGCGTTGCGGCCGAATTATCCGGAAGCCCACAACTATCTCGGGATGGCCCTGTTGATGCAGGGCAAGAGGGAAGAAGCCGTCGGGCATTTCCGCCAGGCCCTGTGGCTGAAACCCGACTTCACCCAGGCGCGCCGCAATCTCGAACAGGCCGCCGGCGGCGGGAGTCTCCGGGGGACTGCCCCTCCTTCCCGGGGACCGTAAAGGGCTCTCCGGCGGAAATGCCCGCGGAGAAAGGACCGGCCAGGACGGAAAGGAAAGCGCGCATGGACGGCAAGCTCATCGAACAGTTCCGATTTTTCCTGAAGGACAGCATTCGGAAGAAGATCGATTTTGCGGCAACCGACCAGAACCGCGGAGTAGCCGCCCCACCCATCGAAAAACCCTACCCCGCGGACGCCGTGCGGATCGACCTTTCCAGATTCGGCAAGTGGAGAGGCGTCCCGGGGATCGACCTCGCAAAGGCCATCCGGAACCGCAAGAGCCGGCGCGTCTATACCCGGGAGGAGATGACGCTCGACGAGCTGAGCTTTCTGCTCTGGGCGACCCAGGGCATCCGCACGCGCATCGACGAGGGGCACGCCTACCGGACGGTTCCTTCCGCCGGGTGCCGGCACGCCCTCGAAACATACCTTTGTGTCGTTCGTGTGAAGGGCCTTCTTCCGGGGACCTACCGGTACCTTCCCGTCGAACACCAGCTTCTCCTGGAGCGCGCCGACGAGAACATCGGGCAGAAGATGGTGGACGCCATCTTCGGGCAGCCCTACCCTGCGCAATCGGCGGTGACCTTCGTCTGGACGGCCGTTCCCTACCGGATGGAGTGGCGCTACGGCCTGGCCGCCGCCAAGGTCATCGCCCTGGATGCGGGGCACGTCTGCCAGAATCTCTACTTGGCCTGCGAGGCCATCGGCGCGGGAACCTGCGCCGTGGCAGCCTACGACCAGGGGGCCGTGGATCGCCTTCTTCGGGTGGACGGGAAGGAGGAGTTCGCAATCTACCTGGCCGCTGTCGGCAAGCGGCGGACGTCGGACTAGGGCATCGCCCGGGCTGCGGCCGGATGCATCATTTGCAACTGCGAAGGGAGGTTCAACGATCCGAGTCTCCGATCATGCCTCGGTTGTTCCCAGTCGGGTTCATTCGTCTGCAATCGTTTCAAGAGCTTGAATGGCCTCAAGCTATATGCGTATCGCGTTCTTGAATGCTTCCCACACTGCATCTTTTACTCTACGCGGACTGACACAATCCCCGATCGAGTGGACCTCACCGACGATCTCGTTGAGCCCGGGCAGAAGAGCGTTCGCTGCTTTCATCCCGATCGATACGATCACGGTGTCTGCCTCGAGCAGCGATTCCGAGCCGTCCTTCGTGGTGACGACTACACCTCGAGACGTAATCCTTTCGAACCGTGTATCGGTGAAAATCCGAACGTCCTTTTGCGCCAGCTGCTCCAAGATCATGCCCCGGTTTGCATGGAAGAGATCCGGTGCAAGTTCGGACAGCTGTTCGCAGATCGCGACCCGGGTTGCTCCGTCAGCCAGCTCGACGGCAATCTCGCAGCCCGTCGCGCCTCCGCCAACGATGACGATGGACGAGCCGATTTCCGCATTTCCGCAGAGGACATCCAGCGCCGACACGCATGAGATCGGGCTCTTTTCGGTCGTCCGGAAGATTTCTGCCGGGACGGAGCCGGTTGCCAGGAATACGACATCGGGCCCCTCGTTCTTGACCGTATGGATGTCGACGGCCTGGCCGAGACAAAGCCGGACGCCGGCTTTCCGAACCTGGTTGATTTGAAATTCCAGAAGCCTCTGATAGTCGCACTTCAGGGAATTTCTCCCGATGATGTTCAGCAGCCCCCCGAGACTCGTGCTTTTTTCATAGAGCGTGACATCATGGCCCCTCAATGCGGAAACGCGAGCCGCTTCGAGCCCGGCAATGCCACCCCCGATGACCATGACTTTTTTCTTCAGATCGCTTTTTCGTATCGCGTAGAGCCGTTCATCCCCGCAGGCCGGGTTCACGGCGCAGCTGATGGATCTCGACTGATAGATCCTTCTAAAGCATTCATGGCAGCCAATGCACGGGCGGATCTCCGACTCCCTGCCATTCCGGCACTTCTTCACGAACTCCGGATCTGCCAGCAGAGGCCTGCCGATCGCCACGAAATCGGCGTACCCTTTCTCGAGTATCTCGTTAGCTAGGTCTGGATATCCAAGTCGACCGACGGTGATGACCGGTATCCCGACTATTTCCTTGACGGCGCGGGCGGCGTCGACCATGCACCCAGGGGGTTGGTATTCGGGCGGGTGCGGCCAGTGCCAGTTTTCATAACATCCGACGTCGACATGCAAGGCCGAAATGCCCGCTCGTTCCAGCATTTTAGCGATCTGCAAGCCTTCCTCCTTTTCCCGTCCCCCATCGATTCGATGCTCAAGTCCGTACCGGTACGAAACGGGGAAGTCATATCCCGCCGCTTCGCGTATTTTTCGTATTATCGAGAGGGAAAATGTCATCCGACCGGCAAGTTCGCCACCGTAGGCATCCGTGCGCTTGTTCCAGAGCGCTGACTTGAACTGGTCCAGAAGATAACCTTCGTGCCCGTGGAGTTCGATCCCATCGAATCCACCCTCCCGTGCAATAAATGCTGAACGGGCCATGGCTGCGATGAGTCCCTCGATTTCATCTATTGTCATTTCCCGTGACATTTTTTCCGGCTCCCAGAAAAGTGGTACGCTCGATGGCGCAAAGGGCTCGTGTCCGGTCATGGCAATCAGGGAGGGGCGGTAAACGCGTCCCCAACCAGCCGTCAGCTGGGCGAATATCGTGCATCCGTGGTCATGGATCCGGTCCGTAAATCGCTTGAGATTCCGCGTTATGATCAAGTTATCGAAGGTCGGAAGCATTTTGAGCCCATCAGATTCCCATGGCTCATACCGATTTGTGGCGATACAGACGGTCGTGATGATCAGACCAACGCCACCCCGCGCACGTGCTTCATAGTAATCCATGGCCCGCTCGGAAAAGAGGCCGTCGAAACCAGTCAGGGCACCAATGCCCATTGGGGCCATGACGAAACGGTTCTTGATGGCCGCCGATCCAATCCTCCCCGGTTGAAATAGAAATGAATAACGTGTCAAAGGTTCCTCCTGCCTTCATTTTGATTGTCCGCGTACATCAGCCCGTAGGCAGTAGCGTGAGACCGTTTTCTCGGAACACTCTACTGTAAAAGTCGGATGAGAGACGCATATCGAGCAAATGCTCTATTTCAGTCTCCCTTGAGTGGAACATATTAGGGAAGTCCGAACCGTAGAGAATCCTGTTCTTGTATGCTTCCAGAAAATCGTTCCCAAGCGGGAAACGATAGGGTGTGCCAGGGACAAACGAAAAAGCCGTGTCAAGGTACACTGATGGGTAAAGAGAAAGAAGCTCTCCGAATTCTTCGAACTCAAGCCCCCCCATGTGAGGAATGTTAGCCTGTAGTTCCGGAAAGCGACGAAGCACCTTTCGAAAAGGGTGCACACCGATGATGTCGCTTCGTTTGACGGGCCCTGTTCCGACATGGATGAGTAGCCGTTTTTTTTTCGCGATGAGGAGTTCATATAGTGGATAGAGGCGATTATCGCAAGGCGAAAGCTGCTGGACGACAAGTTGCAGCTTGAACCCCAGGATCCTAGGGTGGTCGATGATCGCTTCCGCCATGGCGAGTGCGTCACCGTCGTCGGGATGGTATGGAGCAAAGCAAAACAAATTGGGAATCTCGTCGAGGACCCTTCGGTTCCATTCATTTAGAACGCGTGTCAGCCCTTCCTTGTGGGCATAATTAGAGTAAACGATGGTCCCGACTCCTTGCGCCCTCAAGTAATCGACGCATTCCCGGTAATAAAGCCTGTACAGCACATTTAGGCCAATGCGATCTTGAAAATAGCGCCAGATCGCGTCGAAAAGACGATCGGGAAATAGATGCACGTGGAAATCGATAATCGGCTCTGGTAATACCGACATAAGCAAGCATCCTCCTTGAAGCCTCTGCGAAAGAGCCATTCCACACCCGTGTGCTCGCGAGTTATTCCTTGTATACGCGACAAGGTATATTAGCCAATTCAACCGAACCGGTTTCCATATCGTATGGTGGCTCGGCATCCGTCAGAATATTAATGTTGGACTCTTCGTATCCGAAGAGATAAGAGTTCTTTTCCGGAAACCACCAGCCGAACGAAGCGTAAACGAGCCGTTCGTCTAAAGCCGGATCGAGGCGAAGCTTCTGTTTGATCCTGCCTTTGTGGGACTCAATCCAGATCCAGTCTCCCTCCTCTAGGCCGTACTTCTTCGCCGTATTGGGATTTAGATCGACCGTCGGTTCCGGCCTGCGCTGTCTCAAAAACTTGACGTGACGGTAGGACGACATCATATAAGCCGCTTCTTTCCCGTTGAACAGAAGTAAGGGATACTCAGCTGACGTATTGAATCGGAAGACCGACAATTCTTTAAAGGTCGGCATAGGCTTCATGCCCATTTTCTTCAACTGGTTCGAGTAAATCTCCACTTTCTTAGTCTTCGTCTTGAACGCCCCTTCCTCGGGAGTTTTATACTCCTTCTTATTGTTCAGGGACCGAATAGTGACAAACTCTTCCCACTTCATGCCGCTCGGCTTTAACATTTCCTCGAAAGAATCTTCCTCGTTCTCCCAGAAACGATCTCCGAAGCCAAGCCGTTGCGCCAGCTCGTTGATCCAATAGGCTTCCGATCTGGCCTCACCCGGCGGTTCCACTACTTTCGGATACGCCCTGAGCTCTTCGTGCCAGCCCGGCCAGTAGCCCAGGGAATCGTGCTCCGCTCCCCATGCCACCGGAAGCACAATGTCGGCTATCTCTGAGGTGGGTGTGGGGAACAACTCTGAAACCACGAGCAGATCGAGCTTGCAGAACGCTTCGTGCGTCAGCTTGGAGTCTGGAAAGCTGACGAGGGGATTGGTCAGAATGCACAGGGCCGCCTTGACAGGATAGGGCTCTTCCGTCAAAATGGTCCTAATGAGCGACTGGGGCGGTATATAGGCCGTCGTCCGCGCGATTCCGTGCTCATTGCCTATCATTCGACCCTCTTTGATTTTATTCTGTCGAAGTGAATCCTTCAATTGGTAGAATATCCCCGGCCGGGTAAAGTTTCCCGCAGACAGGGCGACATTACCGCCGGGCGAATTCATGTGGCCCAAAAGGGCTCTCATGATGAATACGGCTCTGAGTTGCTGAAAAGCATGGATGCTTTTCTCCAATCCGTTCCCCACGACGAGGCACACGGGCTTTTGTGTGACCAAGATGTCTGTGAATTTCCTGATGGTCTCTTTAGAAATCCACGAGATACGCTCCACGTCCTCGAAGGTGAACGTGCCGATCTCGTTCTTCAGTTCCTCAAAGCCCACGGTCCAGTTCTTGACGAATTCGTCGTCGTACAATTTCTGTTCGATCAGGTATTTGATGATCCCCATGGCCAAAACGCCGTCTGTGTTGGGCCTCGGAGCGATCCACAAAGATGCTCTTTTCGCGATATCGACCTGCTTCGGATCGATCACGATGAGCTTTGCGCCCCCTAACAGGGCGTCCCTGAATCCCTCCCGGATGAATCCTCCCATCAGTTCAATCTGATTGTTTCCCCAGAGCACCAATGTCTTTGTCTCGGCAGAGGGATCAAACGCGGCGAACCATCCAAATGTGTAGACAGCACCTGCTATCTTGGGGACACCTCAGTAATTGCCCGGGGTGGCGACGTTGGGCGTACCGAAAGCGCTTGCAAATCTCTGAGCGAATGCCGTTTCCATCCCTTTGGGCTCGCCGATGCAGATGGCGACGCTTTCAGGCCCATAATTCTCCTTATATCCCTTCAACTTTTCTGCAATGTGATCGAGGGCCTCTTCCCACGAGACTCTTTTCCATTTCCCTTCTCCTCTTTTCCCTGCTCTCATTTGAGGAAATTTGACACGGTCCGGATGAGTATTCACTTCCTTCATGATGCGTCCCCGGGTAAACGAGCACCACTCGCTTGGGAAGCCGCTTTCCGTGTCCCGGTCTACGTCCATGATCCTTCCGTTTTCGACGGTAATCTTTCTGCTGCAATGCGCCGGACAAATGTGACAAAAAGTACGAACTATGTTCATCAGGAATACCTCCAAGAATGATAAACGATGTGAATTGCCTTATGTCATATCTGGCATACCTCATGCCAAAAAAACGCTCGAGGGCTGTGCGTCGTTTTCGATTCGAATAAGGTCAGGATACATCCATATCAAAAACCCGATCGGCAGATTTTGTTCTTTCTCCCGCCATTTAGACTTTGGATTTCGTGACCGCAACCGTTTTTCGCCGGGCTAACACGAGGCAAATCGCATGCATCATGAGCAAAATCCCGATTCCAATCAGGGTTGTCGTCACATCCGGAAAAGCCGACAGGATCCCACCGACACCCAGTAGACTCCGCGAAAGCAAAGGTAATGTCCCTACACCCCATAGGTAGCCTTCGAACGCGAAGCCTAGGTAAATAATGCCAATTGCGGCAGAGGACGAAATCCAGAAAACATCCCATAACGACCCATGGAACAACAGGGCAGCATTATAGACAAAAAAGAAAGGGACTATGTATTTGGTGAAGCCCAGCTTCATGGCCGTCCACCCTGTCTCCATGAAGTTCGACCTGGCTATCCCGCAGGCCGCGGCGACGCACAAGGCAGTAGGAGGGGTGATATCGGACAATGCGCCCCAATAAAACACGAACAAGTGGGCGGCCATTGGGTATATATCCACAGCTGTGAGGGCAGGGACCATGACGACTGCCAGGAAGATATAGCATGCAGTGGTCGGCATGCCCAATCCTAGAACAAAGCTTGTAAGGGCGCCTGCAATGAGAATGAGAAAGGTATTGTTTCCGACAGCTACCACCAACTCTCTCGAAAAAGAGAGGGCAACTCCTGTAACGGAAAGCCCCCCAATCAGCAATCCGGCAGCCGCTAAAATTGCCACGAGTTGAACCATCGTTCCGGTTAAGTCCGTAAGGATTTTGACCGTCGAAGGCCAGTTGAGGCGAGTTTCCTTCTTGAAAAAGGACAGAATGAGGAGCGCAAGACTGGCATAGAAAGGGGCCCATGCTTCGACGGCCAGGGTCACCAGAAAGTATGTCATGACCACGATGACCCCGAGATAGTACCAGCCTTCCTTCAGGGTGCCCCAAACAGGCGGCAGCTCATCCTTGGGCAAGCCTTGTAACCCCGTTTTCGCAGCGAAACAATCAACCTGTACGAAAAGGCCGAGAAAGTATAGGAAGGCAGGGATGGCTGCGGCAATGCAGACGTCGATATAGGGCACATTCAAGAAGGACGCCATGACAAAAGCGGCAGCGCCCATAACCGGCGGTGTGATCGGCCCGCCTGCCGATGCGCATGCTTCGATGGCAGCCGCATATTTCGCTGAAAAGCCTGTTCGCTTCATAGCAGGGATAGTCATCGATCCGATGGCTACCACATTGGAGACTGTGCTGCCGCTCAGCATGCCAAAGAAAGCACTGCCTAATATACCGATCTTGGCCGCCCCGCCCCGCGCCTGGCCCAGCAGGGCACTCGCAAGATTAAAAAAGAACGTACCTCCACCCGTGTACTGGAGCATGGTTCCAAATAGGACGAACCCGATCAGAAGATTACACAGGACAAAGACGGGCAACCCGACAATGCTATTTGCCCCCATTGCGTGTAACCTCGCCGTGGTCAAAAGGTCAAAGGATTGACCTTGCAGGAAGCCAGGCAGGAGATGGGCACCAAGGGGGTACAGGGAAAAGATAAAGCAGGTAACCGTCAGGGCCATATCGGAAGCTCGCCTGACCGCTTCGAGAACCAGAGCCCAGAGAAGGATGCTTATCAGACTGGGGACAAGCGGTGCAGAGTATTCCCATCCCATACTTACGATCTCTATTCCCTTCAGCCCGAGGTAACCTAAGGCGGCTACCGCTACCAGGAAAAGGATGCCGTCGTACCAGGGCACTCGGTCCTTGGGAGATGATTTAGTCAAAGGGCACATGAGAAACACGATCGGAAGATAAAACATCAGGATGTAGTACAAGTAGGAATTATCAATGAGCGTTATATCGAATAATGCAACGCGAAATAGTTGATACACCGCCAACAAGATTGGCAGAATCGAGAAAAGAATAAAAATAAACGTCCAGAAAGCACTGTTTTTTATTCTTTCAACCGCGAGATTCTCTTTTACGGTCGTCAGAGCGGATATAGCCATGTGTTTTGTCCCCTTTTAGAAGAGCCTTTACCCACGTGAAAGGAGTCCATCACGATGGGTAAAGGCTTTCTCACAATCTAATAGCTGAATTTGAAGAAGCATCTTCTTCAGAATAATCCTATTTGGAAGCTGCAGCCCTCTTCTTCGCCCAGAAATCGGCAAGCCCCTCATCGCTAATATTCTGATAGCATAAAATACACGTTACCTGTTCTTTGAAAAAGCAGAGAGCATCTG
>DAOTAI010000631.1:0-2125 GCA_035593865.1 Acidobacteriota bacterium | reverse complement strand
GTCTATGAAACGAAGAGAATTCCTTGGTGTTGTTGGAGCAGGAGCAACTTCATTGGTGGGAATCCCCCAATCTCGCCCGCAGGCCGACTCCGGCCGGCTCCACATTGTGAGCCTCAGCTTCGACGACGGGTTCAGGAAGTCGTTTATCAAAATCGCGGAGATTTACGAGAAGTTCAGCTTCTCAGCCTGCCTGAATGTCATCGCCTCGGCTCACATGTCCGGCAACAAGGTGCGCGATGACTACATGAAGCAAGAGCAGTTTGGCGATTTCACCCTTTGGAACGAACTGCAGGACCGAGGGCACGAAATAATGCCTCATGGTTACCAGCATGCGCACCTGGCCGACCTCCCCCTGGCCGAGGCCCAGGATTTGATCCGGAAGTGTATTGACGTCTTTTCAAAGGAACTGCGAGGGTTTGATCCGAAGAAGGCGGTGTTCAACTTCCCGTATAACCAATCCTCACCGGAGCTCGAAGCGTGGCTTCCGTCTCAGTTCATGGCCTTTCGCACCACCGGAGGCATTCTGAATCCGTTGCCGAAACGGGGCACAGTGAAAATCACAACCGGCGGGTTCGGACCGGGCAACGCCGAGAAAAGTGTTGATGAATACGTGGACAGGTTGCTGGCTCAGCCTTCCGGCTGGATGGTTTACAACCTGCACGGACTGGATGACGAAGGCTGGGGGCCAATACGCCCGGCCTATCTTGAACGGCTACTCGGCAGACTCAGAGAGATCGAATCGGTACGAGTTGTTCCGACCGCTCGAGCCTTGATGCAGGCGCCTGTTTGAAAGCGTGTCGCCCTGGAGTTCCTTTCGGGCGAGTCCCACCCGAATGGCTCGAAAAATTCGACTCCCGCGATCTGATCACCGAATTCGCCGACCGCCTGCTCGGGGCCATATTCTGATCCCACTCCGCATCCGGGAAGCCGGCACTGTAAAATAATAGCTATGTGTTATCTGGATCGGCCGCGCGTTAAGCGGCCGCGCCAGTGCTTCCCTCGAAAGCAGTCAAAACCCATCTCGGGGCTCGGTTGCAAACGCCGAATACCCACGGAGTACTCTTGAACTATAAACGAATCCTGCTGCTGGTCGGGCTCGTTCTTGTCGTCATTGTCGTCCTGGTTGGCGCCTACATTCAGTTTCTGGTCTCGCCCACGCTCCGCGAGGAGCTGGTAAAGGCCATTGAAGCGAACTTCGACGGAACCGCGGAATTGACGGATCTCCAGATTTCCCTTTTCCCGGGCTTGAGCGTGAGCGGCAAGAATCTTGTCATACGACAACACGGCGCCCCAAGCGAACTTCCTCCGCTCATCTCGATAGGCGATTTCCGGGCGAAGGCCAGCTTCGTCGGCCTGTTTCGCTCCCCTCGTCGTATTGAGCGGGTATCGCTCGAGCAGCTTCGAATCAACATTCCTCCCAAACGGGAGAAAGAGGCACGGCGCGAGGACGAAGACCGGGAGATCCCGGAGTTTGTCATCGGGACAGTCGAGGCTGACGGAACCGTCCTGCAAATGCTGCCGAAGAAGCGCGGGAAGAAGCCGCTGGTTTTCGAGCTTCACCAGCTCCAGATCAAAGACGCGGGGACCGGCCAGCCAATGCGCTACGATGCCCTTTTAAAAAACGCTAAACCTCCAGGACTTATCGATACCGAGGGCGTTTTCGGGCCCTGGGACGTGGAGGATCCCGGTAATACTCAGGTTTCGGGGAAGTATACCTTTAAGGACGCCGATCTCTCGGTGTTCAAAGGGATTTCCGGACAACTCTATTCAGAGGGCAAGTTCGGGGGCGTCCTGAGGAGGTTGGAAGCTGAGGGAACGACCGATACGCCAGCCTTTAGCGTGACGCGGGCAGGGCAACGTGTGCACCTGAAGACAACTTACCGAGCTATCATCGACGGGACCAACGGGGACACTCTTTTGCAGCCGGTCAAAGCCAGCTTTGGAGATTCCGAAGTCACATGCCAGGGCGGCGTCTACGAAAAGGAAGGCACAAACGGGAAGTCTGTCGTGCTCGACACACGGATGACGCGTGGGCGGCTCGAGGACGTCATGAAATTAGCAGTCTCCGGCGCTCCGCCGCTGGTTGGATCTGTGTCGTTTCGGGCAAAAATGGAGATCCCTCCTG
>DAOTAI010000095.1:0-13242 GCA_035593865.1 Acidobacteriota bacterium | reverse complement strand
TCTCGAGCAGAAATATAAGCTCCCCTCCGGTCGTCGCACCTCCAGCGCAAGTTCCGGGGCGAGGTACATGCCGCACTGCGGATCTTTGACCATCCGCCCGCTTGAAACCGGTCCGACTCCACGTGGTTGCCGGGTTCTGATCTTCCTCGGCCCGGCCCCAAAAATCCTTGCCAAGGCCCAGCGAAGCAGCGTCAGAAGAAGCAGAATGACGAATAGTCGCCAGATCATTACCGTCCCCCCTCCCTCGCCGGTTGCGGTTCTGCTTTCACCCCCGCTTTCAAGTGCGCCTTTGCCGCTTCGATCTGTTTCTCGATTTCGGTCCGGTGGGGATATTCGGGATGAAACGCCAGCAGTTTCTCCCAGCTCGCAATGGCGTCAGCGAAATTCATTATTGAAAAATAAGCAAATCCAAGGTTCTGAAGCGTCTGGGGGTGCTTCTCATCCAACGCCAGCGACTTTTTGTACATCTCGATCGCCTTGTCAGGATGATTGGTATATAGGTAAGACGTGCCCAGATCGGTGTTTACATTCGGGTTATTCGGGTCCAGACGGACTGCCTCTTCGTACCACTTGACTGCCGCATCGAACCGCTTCATGTCATAGTGTGTATTTCCCAGGGCGATTCGGACGTCCTTGTCTTTCGGATCTGCTGCGGCTCGTTCCTGCAGTTCCCGAAGTCGCTGCATGTCCTCAATTGAGGGGTGATCCTCGGGGAGCCCAAACTCCTGCGTGACTGGTGCACCGCCTACGGGAACCGGTCCTTTGTTTATGAGATCGGAGGTAAAGAACCCCAGGACAAACCCGATAGCGATTCCAACCAGACCAAATACTATCTGTCTGTTCTTCATAGAAGGGACAATGTTAGCACACCATGGCGGGGCTTTCCCGTGCGGTCAAGATTCGCCACGGGAGTCAAGGCAGCGTACCGCGGATGTTCGGTCCGCGGACGAAGCGGATAACACAGACAAACGCGGATCGGATGGGAAGTGCTCCTCGGCTACTTCTGGCCGCCCAACTGCTCGATCAGCTGTTTAGCAACCTCGGCATTCTCTCCATTTGGCGAGAGCTCAACGTATTTCTTCAGGTGGCTTACAGCTTCATCCATCTTATCGAGACCGATCTGGGTCAACCCCAACTGATAATGAGCCTCCGCATGATTGGGATCCACCTCCAGGGCCTTCAGCAGCGCGGTTTCAGCTTCAGCGTTGTTCCCGCTGTTGATGTAAGTGACCCCAATGTTGTAGTACTGAGTGGCCGCCGCTTTAGGATCAGCCGCTACCGCAAGAGTAGCCGCCTTTTCGTACATTTCCTTTGACTTCTCGAGGTTTCCCGCGTCTGAATAGATGCCTCCCAGATTCTGGTAGAGTGCCGCGTCATCCGGCTTCAGCGCGATCGCCTTGTTATAGGACTCAATCGCCGAGTCAAACTGTTTCAGCTTGGCGTAGGAACTCCCCATGTTCGCCCAAACCGCCGGTTGGTCGGGGTCTTTTTGGGCAGCCAGCTTGAAGGCCTCAATCGCCTGCTCGTGCTGTCCCATTTTCGCGAGTTGCAGGCCCTGATCAAAGGACTGCTTCAGTGCTTCCAGGTCGGCCTGTTTCTTCTTCGCTTCTTCCACCTCTTTACGGCGCTGTTCCAATTCCTCTTCGGTCATTTCAAAGTCAAGTTTGCCCGACTGGCCCGGTACCAACTCGAAGGAAATGTTGCCGCGCTGGTCGTCTACTCCGAAGCCCGGCTTTACACCACGCACTCCGTCGGACTGATAACCTTGTTTCTTAGCGGTTATCTGGTAGAGCCCCTGCAGCGGGATGCCGGCGTGGATGTATTTTCCGTTCTTGTCAGTCTTCAGCTCATACTTGCGTTTGATGTCCATCCCTTGGATCGTGATGACAACATCCTTGATGGGCTGACCCGTCGTTTTGTCTTTGACAATCCCTTGAAACACACCGATCTGGGCAAAAAGCGGTACTGTCCAGAAAGACAGAAGGAGGACACAGAAACCCAATCCCGTTGATCTGATTCTCATATGCACCTTTCCCGAATAGTGTGATTCAAACCTAATCGAGAAGTTTCTGCAGTTACCTGTAGAAGTTTCTCAGCGCCACAATATTATCGGTCAGGGGGCAGTTTGGCAAGCTATCCAGGAAGAGTTTTCCATAACTCCTCGAACGAAGGCGACTGTCAAGAACAGCGAGGATGCCCCGATCCTGTTTCGAACGAATCAGTCTCCCCAGCCCCTGGCGCAAAGTAATGACCGCCTCAGGCACACTGTATTCCAGGAACGAGTTGCGCCCCTCTTTCCTCAGGCGGTTCAGTCTTGCTGCGACAATAGGTTCAGACGGGACTTGGAAAGGCAGTTTATCGATTATGACGGCCCGCAGCGCGTCTCCCTGCACATCCACTCCCTGCCAGAAACTGGCGGTAGCGCATAGCACGGCGTGAGGGGTGGTTCGAAAAGCTTCAAGAAGCTGGTTCTTTGGCTGGTCACCCTGTCTTAACAATGGGAAATCGAGCCGTTCCCGCAGGCTCCGGTAAAATCGGTTCATCTGCTGAAAGCTGGTAAAGAGCAGGAACGCATGGCCCTCGGTGATACTCAAAATCTCACGGATCTCCCTGAGGGCGCGCAGAAAATACTCGGCAGATCGCGGCTCCGGGAATGATCGCGGAACATAAAGTATCGTCTGCCTGGCATAGTCGAACTCGCCGGTGACCGAAAGCTCAATCGCTTTCGACACTCCGAGCCTTTCACGAATATATTGAAAGTTGCCGGCGGTGGTCAGGGTGGCCGACGTCAAAATGACACTCGGCACACGGTCGAACAGCACATCATTCAAAATCGGGGCAACATGAATCGGGCTGATATGAAGAACGACGCCCCGTCCTCGCTTGTCATACCAGTAGACCTGCTCCTCGGAGTCGCCCAGCATCACCTCGTCCAGGTCCTTGCTCAATTGTGTCAGTCTTCTCAGGAGTGACTCCGCATCCGCGGGACGATTCGTCATTTTCTGGACCTGGTGATAAAGCACCTGCAGACTCGACTTGAGGCGCTGGTAGGCCACGCCATTCTCCAGGCGCAGGTCGACCAAGTTTCCGCCCGGAGTGCGGTAGATATTCAGCGAGTAATGGCCTTCCGGTCCAGGAAAAGCGTTGAAAAATTCCGCCGCCCGGTCCTCAATTTCGCCCACCGATGCAAGCGTGTCGGCGTCTTCGCGAAAGACCGCCCTGAAATCACGGCACAACTCGTCAACCTGGTAGCTGCTGACCTCCTGCCCGAAATGCGAGCAAGCGACATCTTCCACTTCGTGGGCTTCATCTAGAATGAGAACCCCGAATTCAGGCATCACCCGCCCGATCTCGTCGGTCTGAATCGCGAGGTTCGAAAAAAGCAGGGCGTGATTGACGATGATGAGATTGGACTCAAGCGCGCGCTGGCGCATCCGTGTGATGAAGCACTGGTCGAAATACTCGCATTTCTGCCCGATGCAGCTTTCACTGCAAGCGTCCACATGTTTCCAGACCGGGTCATCATCGGATATCCATTTCAGCTCGGCGCGATCGCCCGTTTCCGTCTTCCCCGACCAGCTCCGCAGCTCGCGCAACTCCTCCTCGGCGCCGGCCACCAGTGGAAGAGGCGCGCCCTGATGTAATCTCCTGAGGCAAAGGTAGTTGTTTCGCCCCTTCATGTAGGTGACTGAGAGCTTGGGGAACAGGTGTTTCCGGATAAAAGGAACGTCCTTGGAGAACAGCTGCTCCTGCAGATTGCGGGTGGCGGTCGAAATGATGACCCGGCGGGGCGAGCAGAGGGCCGGAATCAGGTAGGCGAGGGTTTTGCCTGTGCCTGTCCCGGCCTCCACGATCAGGTGACGGTCGTTCTGTATCGCATCCAACACCGCCTCAGCCATCTCCAGCTGAGAAGGCCGGAATTCGTAGTTTGGAAGCTGGCGCTCCAGGATACCGCCCGGACCGAAAATCTGCCTGAGAGAATGAAACTCGTCTCGGGTCCTGGTCTTTCCATCGCGTACTGATGCAGTCAAAGCTCGTCACACCACGGCGGATCGATAGCTTTCAAGCCGTTTGGCATACAACGGGAAACAGGAGGTTAACGCCCGGACCTTCTTCCTGATCTCAGCCTGCAGCGAGCCGTCATCTGGCCGTTCCAGCACCTGCCCGATCCATGACCCGATTTGCTCCATTTCGGCTTCTTTCATCCCGCGAGTTGTAACGGCTGGCGTGCCAACGCGAATTCCGCTCGCTATGGCAGGCGGATTGGTGTCAAACGGAATGGCGTTCTTGTTCACCGTGATAGAAGCGTTCTCCAGGCTGGCCTGCGCCGCTTTCCCGGTGATTCCTTTTGAGAAAACATCGACCAGGCACAAATGTGTATCAGTACCCCCGGAGACAATCCGAAAACCTTGCCCGGCGATGGCCTTGCACAGCGCCGCGGCATTGCGAACCGTTTGACGCTGATACTCGCGGAACTCCTCGCTCTCGGCCTCCTTGAAGCAGACTGCTTTGGCGGCAATGATGTGCACCAGGGGGCCTCCCTGTACACCCGGGAAGACGAGCTTATCGATCGCCTTACGGTATTGCTCTTTGCACAAGATCAGCCCGCCTCTCGGACCGCGCAGGGTCTTATGAGTGGTCGAGGTCACAAAATCCGCATATGGGACCGGGTTGGGATGCAGTCCCGCAGCCACCAGACCTGCAATATGCGCCATGTCCACCATCAAGTAACTGTTCACCTTGCGGCAAATATCGGCGAGCCTGTCAAAATGCAGAATTCGACTGTAGGCGCTCGCTCCGGCCACGATCATTTTCGGCTTTTCACGCAGCGCCAGTTCTTCCAATGCATCATAATCGACCTGCTCGGTCCCTGGACTCACACCGTAGGGAATCACCTGGTAAAACATTCCCGAGAAGTTGAGCGGGCTGCCGTGAGTAAGATGGCCTCCGTGAGCAAGATTCATTCCCAGGATCTTATCGCCCGGCTGCAGCACTGACATGTAGACGGCCATATTTGCCTGCGCACCCGAATGAGGCTGCACGTTGGCGTGTTCGGCCCCAAAAATCGCCTTGGCACGTTCAATTGCAAGCGACTCAACCACATCAACAAACTCACAACCCCCGTAATATCTGCGACCGGGATACCCTTCCGCGTACTTGTTGGTGAAAACCGAGCCCATCGCCTCGAGCACTGCTTCACTGACAAAGTTCTCCGAGGCGATCAGTTCGAGAGTCTCAGATTGCCGTACCGTTTCCTGATAAATAGCCTCTGCTATGGCCGGGTCCACCTGTCGCAATGAATCGTTCATCTTACTTCTCTCCGTTTTCCAATCGGGTCCTGTTGACTGTCTTAGGGTACCATCAGACATGATCGACAGGATCAACCGCCGAGCTCCCTTCCTCAATCTTGCGAATCTTGTCTACACGACGTCCGTGACGTCCGCCGAGGAACTCGGTCTCGAGCCACACCTGGACCATTTCCAAGGCCAGGGCGGGATCGGCGTGACGACCCGACAGCGCCAGGATGTTGGCGTCATTGTGTTCCCGGCTGAGGATGCTGGTTTGCAGGTCATGGCACACCGCGCAACGAATTCCGCGAAACTTGTTGGCCGCAATCGACATGCCAATTCCAGTGCCGCACAGCAGAATTCCGCGGTCCGCCTCCCCGGTTTGGACGCGCCTGGCGACCACTGCTGCGATATCCGGATAATCGACCGATTCAGGTCCGAACGTCCCTTCATCCAATACCTCGTGACCCAGCTCCAACAACCGTTCCACAACTTTCGCTTTCAGCTCGTACGCAGCGTGGTCCGAGCCTACCGAAATCCGCATAGGCGCTCCTCGTTTTTCCTAGCCGGGTAAGAACAGCGGCCCTCGGACTACCCGGCAGGCCCCCCAGCGTCTTCTTTGCCGGGCCCCGTCAGAGGCGGATGGTCCGCATCAGGAATACTCCGCAAGAACGCTGCACCTGCGGCTCTGCAAGGGGGGTCCCGCTGCCCGTTTCCACGGATTAGCGGGTAGCTTAGCTTACTTGACTTGAATGGGTCAAACAGATAAAAGTTACCTCCTTATGCTCTGGTCGAGACTGTTCATACCGACACTACGTGAGGTTCCTGCTGATGCGGAAGTGGCTTCTCACAAGCTTCTTCTTCGAGCCGGCTTCATCCGTCAGCTGGGCGCCGGACTGTACTCGTATCTGCCCCTGGCCTGGCGGTCATTGCTCAAGATCGAATCCATCGTCCGGGAAGAAATGAACCGGATAGGAGCACAGGAATTCCATCTTCCCGCTCTTCACCCGGCCGAAATCTGGAAGGAGTCCGGCCGCTGGGACGTCATGGGTGAAAACATGTTCCGCCTGAAGGATAGAACCGGACGGGACATGTGCCTGGGGATGACTCACGAAGAGGTTTTCTCGAGTCTCGCCCGGGAGCTTCGATCCTACCGGGATCTGCCGCAGATCTGGTACCAGATCCAGGTGAAGTTCCGCGACGAGCCACGGCCGAAATCCGGCCTGTTGCGCGTCCGGCAGTTCATCATGAAGGATTCCTACAGCTTCGACCTGGAGCCTGCGGGGCTTGACAAGGCCTACGAGCTACACGACCAGGCCTACCGAAAGATCTTTGAACGCTGCGGATTACGTTACCTGGCTGTCGAAGCTCATTCCGGCGCCATGGGCGGGAGCGAATCACAGGAGTTTATGGTAGTCAGCGATGCCGGCGAGGATACGGTGGTCCTTTGCTCAAAGTGCGGCTACGCGGCAAACCTGGAACGGGCGGAGTCGGAACTTGCTCCGCTCGATGATGACGCCCGTAACCTCGAGCCCGAGAAGGTTCACACGCCGGGCCAGAAGACGATCCAGGAAGTAAGCGATTTCCTGCAAATCCCCAAGTGGAGGCAGATTAAATCCCTGGTTTACCTCGTCGACAGCAAGCCGTACCTGCTGCTCGTACGGGGTGATCATCAGCTCAACGAAGCGAAACTGGAGATCGCACTTGGGTCAGGTACTTTCCGGCCGGCTGTCGCTGAAGAGATTCGCGAGTTTTTCGGCGCTGATCCCGGCAGCCTGGGACCGGTCGGGGTCAAGTCCATGCCGATTCTTGCGGACCTCGCCTTGAAAGGCCGCAAGAACATGGTCTGCGGCGCTAACCAGGACGATTACCACCTGCTCAACGTGACCCCGGAAGAGGACTTCCAAGCGGAATTCCACGACCTGCGGCAAGTCGAGGCCGGTGAGCTTTGTCCCAAATGCCGCCAGCCCCTCGAGGTAGCTAACGCCCTGGAGGTCGGCCATATCTTCAAACTCGGATACAAGTACAGTAAGTCCATGGGTGTAACCGTGCTGAACCAGGATGGAACGGAGATTCCGATCATCATGGGAAGTTACGGAATCGGGCTGGAGAGAATCCTCGTCGCCGCTGTCGAACTGTATAACGATGAAACCGGCATTATCTGGCCGCGTCCGATAGCGCCCTTTGAAGTGATTGTGACCGTTATGCGCCGCGACGATCCCGAACAATTTAAAACGGCAATGCACTTGCACGACGAGCTTGCGAGGCGTGGCATTGACTGCCTGCTTGATGATCGCGACGAGCGACCCGGCGTGAAGTTCAATGACGCCGAGCTGATCGGCATCCCGATTCGAATTACCGTGGGAAAGAAACTCAGCGACGGAATCGTCGAGATCTTCACTCGAAACGACAAGGCAAACCGAGAAGTTTCTGCGGCCCGGGCGGTCGAGGAAGCCATCGCGCTGCTTGACGCCTATCCTCTCTCGCCGGTCAATCGGTAGAGTCTGCGGATCCGGCCGCCGAAGGAAATCAGCGGCCGGATATCATGATCGCTAAGGATTAGCTGTCGGTCCTGGCTTCTTTTACTTTTACTTTTGTGGCGACGTTCTTCCCGTCTTCCTCCTTGCAAGAGACCTTTACCTTGGAACCGGCGTTGGCGGATAGACCTTCGATGGTCCCCTGCGCGCCCATGATCTCGGTGGAGTCGTTGTACACAAACTCCATGTCGGTGCCTTCGCTTGTGGTGACAGTGATCGTCTTCGCGTCAACATCCACACTCTTCAGTTCCCCGGTCACTGATGTGTCCTGGGACTCTGTCTGTCCCTGTGCCTGAGGATCATCCGCCAGCACGAGCGGAGTACCTACCAATACCAGACAGAACAAAAGACTCAAAAGCAAACGTGTCATTCTCGTCATTGGAAACCTCCGTTGATTTGCCTACTACTAGGCACTCGCCGTGCCAGTAGCATTCGCTGATATCCGGAGTCGAATCAGCCTTTTGATTACACGACACTTCCAGCAATTCGGCGCACAGGAGCTACCAGCTCTCCTACACATTCTGTTCCTCCAATTCGGGGAAGTTTTGCCGGATTTCAGTACAACCGAGCGTTACAGGCAAAAACGGGCGCATGAATACAGACGGCGAGCGAGCGCAGCGCGATCGGCTCCCCGGCTCGAAGGGACGCAAGCCACGGAGTTTTTCCCTGTTCCAGGCCCCATCGTGTTATCCGTGTTATCCGCGCCATCCGCGGGCGTTGGGGGCGTTGCGGTATCACTCCAAGTCGATCGATCACAAAAATTGCCCAATTTTCCTCTTGATTCCCGGTAGTTTTCTGTAGGAAACTGGGGAAGTCCTTAAACGGGCTGTCGTATGAATATCGGTATGACCCTTTCTATTACGGCGATTCTGGTTATTGTAGGCATCCTGGTACTGCTGTGCCATAGCCTCGCGCCGTAGAGGGTCAGCCAAACTTGGATTTGACAACCCCCGCCGGCGCGAGCCGGACGGGGGTTTTTTTTTGGTCGAAAGCACGATGGGGATGATGTCAAGGAGGAAAATCTGATGCAATTGAGCGGTGCGGAAATCATTGTGAAGCTCCTGGAACGCCAGGGAGTCACCCAAGTCAGCGGCATTCCCGGTGGAGCCAACCTGCCCCTGTACGACGCGTTAAAGACGAGCTCAATTCGGCATATCCTTGCGCGGCACGAGCAAGGGGCCGGGTTTATCGCACAGGGGATGGCGCGCGCCTCGGGACGTACTTCGGTCTGTTTCGCCACTTCGGGCCCTGGCGTCACCAATCTCCTGACAGCGATAGCCGATGCTCGACTCGACTCGATCCCGATTATCGCTATTACGGGTCAGGTTCCGCTGTCGATGATCGGCACAGACGCCTTTCAGGAAATCGACACCTACGGCTTGACCCTGCCCGTAACCAAGCATAACTACCTGGTGCGATCGGTCGAAGAACTGCTTACCGTAATTCCCAAGGCTTTCCAGCTGGCCGCTTCTGGGCGACCTGGTCCCGTCGCCATAGACGTTCCCAAGGATCTCCAGTTCAAGAAGATCGAAGTCACCGAGTGGCCGGAACCCGGAGGCCGCTTGCCCGCTAAGGGGGCGGACGACGCCGTTATTGACCAAATGGTCGACATCATCAACCAGTCTAAACGCCCCATGTTCTACATCGGGGGCGGCATCATCCATGCCGGGGCAGCCGAGACTGTGCGGCGCATTGCGGAGAAGGCAAGCATCCCCACCACCTCGACCTTGATGGGCCTTGGCGCCATTCCCAGCAATCACCCGCTTTTCATGGGAATGCTCGGAATGCACGCCGCCCGCTACACCAACATGGCCCTGGACGAATGCGATTTGTTAATCGCCGCCGGAGTTCGCTTCGACGACCGGGCGACTGGAAAAGTCGCTCAGTTCTGCTCGCACGCTCGAATTATCCACATCGATATCGATCCGAGCGAACTTGGAAAAATCAAGATGCCGTTCGTGGGTGTTGAGGGCGACGTGGGCAAGGTCCTGGCCGCCGCCGAAGATCGAATCAAGGCAGTCGATCGCTCAGAATGGCTCAACCGTATCTGTGAACTGAAAACCGCCCATCCGCTGCTGATGCCCGGCGCCGATGACCCGATGTCACCCTACGGACTCGTTCTGCAGGCAGCGGCTACGGCAGAGCCTGATGCGATCATTACCACCGACGTGGGACAACACCAGATGTGGGTCGCCCAGTCATTCCCCTTCTCGTACCCGCGTCAACTGCTGACCTCAGGCGGACTGGGCACTATGGGCTTCGGCCTTCCGGCCGCCATCGGGGCCGGCCTCGCCTATCCCAACCGCCAGATTATCTGCTTCACCGGGGACGGAAGCCTGCTGATGAACATTCAGGAGTTGGCGACGGCAGTAGAAGAGGGCGTTAACATCAAGGTCGTAGTGATGAACAACTCGCACCTGGGACTGGTTCGTCAGCAGCAGGAGCTGTTCTATGGTGCACGGTTCTCGGCATCACGTTTCCATGCCGAGCCCGATTTCGCCGCCGTGGCTCGCGGTTTCGGGGTGGAAGCCGTCGACCTGGGCACCGCCAGTAATCCCAGGAGCGCCCTGAAAAAGGCTTTCGAATTCCGCGGGCCTTGTTTGATCAATGTACCGATACCAGCAGAAGAAAAGGTCTTTCCCATGGTTCCTCCAGGAGCCGCTAACCGCGATATGATCGGAGGTGAAAATCATGTCGACACCCGTCGCTAATCACACTAAACCTCGCACCGTGCTGGAACTTGAAGTAAACAATCACCCGGGGGTCATGTCGCACGTCTGCGGATTGTTTTCACGCCGGGCCTTTAACGTGGAAGGAATCCTCTGCATGCCGATCGGCGACGGCCGGCGAAGCCGGATCTACCTGCTGGTGAATGAGGACGAGCGACTCCAGAACATGGTTAAACAGCTGTACAAGCTCGAGGATGTCCTCGAGGTCGCTCAACACGACCCCGACCACCGCGTTTTCGCCCAGCTGGAAGAGTACTTCCGGGAGTAAACGTCAAGCCGTGCCGGGATACCCGGCTGGCCATCGTCCAGGCCGGGTATCCTGATGCGGTTTCTTATCCACGAAACCACCCTGCCCGCTGAAACGTATCGATCTTGTCAGCACAGGCCCATTGTGGTCGGACTCTCCAGAGTCCGACACCGCCCCGCAAGCAGGATCAATGGTGCCAGCATCCTACTGCAGCCATGTTTGACTCTCGAGATCCATAGTCCGACCACGGTAAGGGGTGCCTACATCGCCGGCCCGCTAGCTTTTGAATCTCGTCTGGAGTTCCCTACGGGGACGTCCACATTCATGGTTCCCCGTCACGGGACACCCGAATGGGCATGACCAATGGTGTCAGCATCCTACTGCAGCCATGCCGGACTCTCGAGATCCGTTTTCGGGGGCACGCGCGGAAGTTTCGATGCAAATCGCAATTAGCGCCGCGATTTGGCGTGTCGCCTCGCAGGTCCGTTAGGACCGACACGTTTGTAGAAAACGACCGACCACCACGACCCAGGTCCGTCAGGACCGACACGTGAATCCCCCCTGCCCTTCACTCAACGCTGTCATCACCTCAGTCAGGAAAGACCTCGGAGGAGTCTTTTCAATTCCCTTTCGACTCTGACGTCTCCCCTTTGCCCGGGCTATCACTCTCGGGATGCGGAACAATCCTAATAAACCGGAGGAGAGCCACCGACCCGCGGCGGTTGAGTGGCGCGCCTGCCTTATGGCGCGCTGTATCGAAACCCCGCCAAGAGTCTCAATAGCCTCTCGGCTCTGGTGTCCGTTCGGACGAAGTATTGCTACGCCCCTAGCGCAACGTCTATAGAGTCTCAATCGCCTTTCGGCTCCGGTGTCCGTTCGGACCTTCCTTCCGAAAGCTTACGGCTATTCTACTAAGTCCTTTAGTTGTCTCAATCGCCTTTCGGCTCTGGTGTCCATTCGGACTGCGATGGATGGAATGATGGAGAGTCCTCTGGGCGCAGGCGTCTCAATCGCCTTTCGGCTCTGGTGTCCATTCGGACTGAAGTGCCCACGCTGTAACTCAGATCTTACTGAGGCCGAGTCTCAATCGCCTTTCGGCTCTGGTGTCCATTCGGACCCATCGAGACGGCACGGCGCTTCGCCAACGGTGAGGCGAGTCTCAATCGCCTTTCGGCTCTGGTGTCCATTCGGACTTGAGCCGAATATTAACCTGTCCAGATGGGCTGTACAGTCTCAATCGCCTTTCGGCTCTGGTGTCCATTCGGACAAATGCCATGGGTGGTAACTCCAGCCGTCAAGACGGCTGACGGTCTCAATCGCCTTTCGGCTCTGGTGTCCATTCGGACTTACTGTCCTGCGGGGAGTTCACCCCGCAGGTACCTGTCTCAATCGCCTTTCGGCTCTGGTGTCCATTCGGACTCGGGTGGGGTAGAGGTTAAATGTGCTCTCGCTCGGGACTGTCTCAATCGCCTTTCGGCTCTGGTGTCCATTCGGACAGACTGGAGTTTTGCGCGGCCCTGATCGAGTACACTGGAGTCTCAATCGCCTTTCGGCTCTGGTGTCCATTCGGACACCGGGGTGAGACGTTGCCACCGAAGATGCTCCGCATGCGTCTCAATCGCCTTTCGGCTCTGGTGTCCATTCGGACCGATTGTCGACGCGTGCGCGCCTTGCGCGTCACGTTATGCAGTCTCAATCGCCTTTCGGCTCTGGTGTCCATTCGGACTTGTCGGACTTGCAGATCGGCAAGATGATCGGCTTTTTGTACGCTGAGTCTCAATCGCCTTTCGGCTCTGGTGTCCATTCGGACCCGGATCATGGCGTGAACGTTTTTGATGTACTCGGGCGGTCTCAATCGCCTTTCGGCTCTGGTGTCCATTCGGACAGATCTGTTTATGGCATGTTACTTTTGCGGATTGGATGTAGTTGGTCTCAATCGCCTTTCGGCTCTGGTGTCCATTCGGACGCGGACGCAACTTGTAGCAATTGATCATTTAAGAGGTCGGTCTCAATCGCCTTTCGGCTCTGGTGTCCATTCGGACTGTAAATCCCGCTTTAGCTGTTGCGCACAATGGGTCTCAATCGCCTTTCGGCTCTGGTGTCCATTCGGACACTATCTCGGCGATAGCCATCCTAGTCCCTCTCCTGCTGTGTCTCAATCGCCTTTCGGCTCTGGTGTCCATTCGGACCTCATGGGAGGCTTACAGGGCTTGGCTCTCCCGCCACGAGTCTCAATCGCCTTTCGGCTCTGGTGTCCATTCGGACACACCCCGGGTTCCTTGGGAATCTTTGCCGAATCGGGATCTTGTCTCAATCGCCTTTCGGCTCTGGTGTCCATTCGGACACACCCCGGGTTCCTTGGGAATCTTTGCCGAATCGGGATCTTGTCTCAATCGCCTTTCGGCTCTGGTGTCCATTCGGACTTGTCGGACTTGCAGATC
>DAOTAI010000094.1:0-13288 GCA_035593865.1 Acidobacteriota bacterium | reverse complement strand
CCTTGTCCAGAGTTTTGGTGACCAGGCTCGCGCACTGATTGACGGAGGAGTGGATTATCTGCTGCTCGAAACCGGCCAGGACATGCGCAACATCAAAGCTGGCCTCATTGGAATTTGGGACGCCTTCAAGATTCTTAACCGTGAAGTGCCGGTTGCGGTTTCGGTCACCATCGAACCGATGGGGACGATGCTCGCCGGACAGAATGCGGAAGCGATCGTCGCAAGTCTCGAGCACGCCGACCTGCTGTACCTGGGCCTGAACTGCGCGACCGGCCCGGAGTTCATGACCGATCATCTTCGCACTATTTCGGAGCTGGCCCAGACGTTTGTTGCCTGCGTCCCCAACGCCGGACTACCCGACGAGGAGGGACACTACCTGGAAACTCCTGCCATGGTTGCAAATGTCCTCAACCGGTTCATCGCCGAAGGTTGGGTGAACCTGATTGGCGGCTGCTGCGGTACCACGCCTGCGCATATCGAAGCCATGGTTCGGCTCGCCTCCGGTCGCCCGCCACGTCCAGTGCCACGTCATGACAGGGTGTTTGTTTCCGGCACAGATGCCCTGGAGATCGAGGAATCCGTCCGGCCCGTGTTGGTCGGTGAGCGCACGAACGTTCTCGGAAGCCGGCTTTTCAAGCGTTTGATCGCGGAAGGAAAGTACGACGAGGCCAGCGAAATCGCGCGTCGACAAGTCAAGAACGGGGCTCACATAATCGACGTCTGTCTGCAGGACCCTGACCGCGACGAAGCTGAGGACATGAGGAAATTCCTGGACCAAGTGGTTCGCAAGGTGCGGGTTCCCTTGATGATCGATACCACAGACCCGGAGGTGATGGAGGAGGCGCTTACATACTGCCAGGGAAAATCCATTTTGAATTCCATCAACCTCGAAGACGGAGAAGAGCGCTTCAAAAAGGTCGTTCCGCTGGCCAGGAAATACGGCGCTGCCGTAATCGTCGGCACGATCGACGAAGACAAGCAGCGAGGAATGGCGGTCACACGGGAGCGTAAACTCGAGATCGCTCTTCGATCGTACGATCTGCTCGTGAATAGATACGGCCTTAAGCCAACCGCCATCATATTCGACGCCCTGGTATTCCCTTGTGCAACTGGAGACGAAAACTACCGAGGCTCGGCTCCTGAAACCATCGAAGGCGTCCGACTGATCAAACAGGCGCTTCCGCAGGTTAAGACTATTCTCGGAATCAGCAACGTCTCCTTTGGCCTCCCTCCCGCCGGACGCGAAATCGTGAACTCCGTTTTTCTGTATCACGCCACCAAAGCCGGCCTCGACATGGCCATTGTAAATTCC
The DNA here is from genome assembly GCA_035593865.1 of Acidobacteriota bacterium. GTDB lineage: Bacteria > Acidobacteriota > UBA6911 > RPQK01 > RPQK01 > RPQK01. The sequence goes on along the minus strand of DAOTAI010000094.1, from coordinate 11,976 downwards.
GAGAAAATTGAACGATACGCCTCCATTCCCGAAAAGGAGCGCCAGCTGGCCGAGGACGTACTGTTCAGAACCAACGATCAGACGATCGCGGCGTTCGCCGCGCATTTTCGAGATGCCGCGGATCGGCGCACGCCTCAAACAGCCGACCTGCCGCTCGACCAGAGGCTGGCAAACTATATCGTGGAGGGAACAAAGGACGGCCTCATTGAGGATCTCGACCTTAAACTCCGGGAAATGTCGCCCCTGGATATCATTAACGGCCCTCTCATGAAGGGCATGGACGAGGTCGGCCGCCTTTTCAATAACAATGAGTTAATCGTCGCTGAAGTGCTGCAGAGCGCTGAGGCGATGAAAGCGGCGGTGGCTTACCTTGAGCAGTTCATGGACCGATCAGAGACCGGCGGGAAAGGTGTGGTCATTCTGGCCACGGTCAAAGGCGACGTGCATGACATCGGCAAGAACCTTGTCGACATCATCCTTTCGAACAACGGCTACAAAGTCATTAATCTTGGCATCAAGGTCCCTCCCCATGACCTGATCCAGGCGGTCAGAGAACACCGCCCGGACGTTATCGGCCTTTCGGGACTGCTGGTCAAGTCTGCCCAACAAATGGCTGTCACCGCGGCCGAACTTTCCAAAGCAAACATTTCCGTTCCTCTGATGGTGGGCGGCGCCGCATTGAGCCGACGCTTCACGCGGCTTCGAATCGCCCCCGAGTATACAGGTCCGGTCGTTTATGCCAGGGATGCCATGGAGGGGTTGGAACTGGCCGCACGGTTGCTGGATCCGGTACGCCGCCGCGAACTGGAGCAGCAGCTGTGTCAGGAGCAATTGACGCTCACCCAGACAAAAAAGGCCGCATCCGAACCTGCACCTGCCCCCGTGCTCAAGTCAGTCGATCTTCTGGAATCAGTTCCCTCTCCGCCGGATTTCGACAGACACGTGCTTAACGGCATATCCCCGGATGAGGTCTGGAAATACCTGAACCCGAGCATGCTGCTTGGAAAACACATGGGTCTGAAAGGTCGAATACGGCAGAAGATCGAGGAGGGGGATCAGAAAGCCCGAATGCTCCTCGAGTTGTTTGAGGAGCTCAAGAGCGAGTGCCGGCAAGGCGCCATGCAGATCCACGCTGTCTGGCAATTCTTTGTCGCTCAATCCTCAGGCAACTGTATTCGCCTCTACCACCCCGACGGGCGCCTGGCTGAAGAATTCGAATTCCCAAGACAGGCGGACGGCCAGCGTTTATGCCTGGCTGATTATGTATGGGGCGAAGACCGCCCGCTCCAGGATTCCGTGTGCCTGTTTGCCGTAAGCGCGGGTAAAGGGATCCGAGAGGTGGCCGACCGGTACCGGGAACAGGGACAGTTCCTGAAAAGTCACGGGATTCAGGCCCTTGCCTTGGAATCGGCCGAGGCTGCCGCCGAATGGCTGCATTCAAAACTCCGGGGCTTGTGGGGCTTTCCGGATTCGCCGGAAATGACGATCAGGGAGAAGCTGCAAGCGCAATACCGGGGGAAACGTTACTCTTTTGGCTATCCTGCCTGTCCTGCGCTTGAAGATCAGGCCAAACTCTGGCGTCTGATCCGACCCGACCTGATCGGGATCGAGCTAACCGAGGGCTTCATGATGGAGCCGGAGGCCTCCGTCAGTGCAATGGTGTTTCACCACCCGCAAGCGAAGTATTTCTCGGCCGAGGTCACCTGACACCAGCCGGCGGCAGCCGAGCCGTCTGACGGCGGTCAGGCTGTTGCCAGTATCTGTATGGCACGGTCAATGTCTGAACGGTTCACGTCTTTGTGCGTGACAAATCGAACCTCATGCGGTCCGATGGCGCTGATCAGAAGACCTCGTTCTCTCGACCGCCGCACCAGTTCGGTGCTTGTGCATCCTACCACCTCGGCAATCACGATATTGGTTTCGACATCCTCCGGGGTTAGCCGAAAACCATGTATATTCGCCAGTTTCTCTGCCAAACGTTTGGCGTTCTCGTGATCCTCGTAAAGTCGGCAGGGCATCTGTTCAAGGGCCACAAGCGCAGCGGCAGCAAGGACTCCGACCTGGCGCATACCTCCGCCAAACATTTTTCGAACACGCCAGGCTTCCTGGATGAATTCCTTCGTTCCCAGCAGCATAGAGCCAACCGGGGCGGAAAGCCCCTTCGAGAAACAAAACATGACGGAATCGCAGCCCTCTGTCAGATCACGAACGCTCGTTCCAAGCGCAGCGGCCGCGTTAAATATCCGTGCGCCGTCCAGGTGAACCGGCAACCCCTTGAGGTGAGCGCGATCAGTTATATCCTTTGTCGCCTTGGCAGACAGGACCCGGCCGCCAGCCATGTTGTGAGTATTTTCGAGCGTAATAAGGCCAGTGCGAGCCCGATAGTAAACGGGAGGACTCAAAACAGCCTCGATTTGCTCCCAGCTTAGAAGACCGCGCTCCCCAGGCACCGGACGCGCCAGGCATCCGGAAAAAGCCGCCATGGTAGCCATTTCATAGTTGAAGATGTGAGCGCGTTCTTCTACAACGACTTCCTGGCCCGGCTGCGTATGAAGCTTGATCGCAACCTGGTTTCCCATCGTCCCGCTCGGTACAAAAAGCCCCGCTTCCTTGCCGAAAATCTCTGCAGCCCGGTCCTGCAACCGGTTCACGGTAGGGTCTTCGCCATAAACATCGTCTCCAACCTCGGCTTGGGCCATAGCCTTCCGCATTTCCTCGGTTGGAGTCGTAACGGTGTCGCTCCGAAGGTCGATGATCCGCTCCAAAGTGCCTCCTGTAACGGACGAGGATAGCACAAAGCTAGAAGCCAGAAGCCAGAAGGGGTCTGGCTCCTGGCTTCTGGCTTCTGGCTTCTAGCTTTTGACTACTCATCCTCGGGCACTTTCCCATATCGAATCGTCGTTCCCACTTCAAACTTCTTGTAGTTCTCATAGGTGATGAACTGACGAACGTGTACCTCGCGGCGGTTAAACAAATCTCCGAAGCTGAGGGTGTCGTCTGCTTTCGTCCAGGTTGGAAACCAGTGGACGCCATCGATCTGTTCCCTCACAGTCTCAAACTCGGGAAATTTGTTGTCCCTGTAATCAGGCACAGCTTTCCCGCGGGTCATCACAATCTGGAAGTCAATCTTATCGACCCAAATTCGCCCTTTGAAGTAGCGTTTGTCCTTCTTGATTTTGCGCGGTTCAACCTCGAACACGTATGTATCCAGTTCATCGACCCGTTCCTCCCCTTTGTACTCGATTTTGTATTCGGGTAACTGGTCCGAGGTAAGGACAAAGGGCTGAAGTCCTACCGCGTCAGAAATGTCCTCTTTACTTACTCCGACAGACCGCAGTTCTCCCCGGTCAGAAATGACCCGGGTCTGACGTTTCCCGTCTGTCGTGAAATAGACTTCAATCTCCATTAACCGGCGTTCCCTCACGGCGCCGGAAGGACTCAGAACTTGAAACTCCACTTTTTGCGTATAGGTGTACTGCTCCCATAGCTTTTTGAATTCTGTTTCCTTCTGGGCGAATTTCCGGATGATCTCTTCCGGATTCACCTCATCATCAAAAGCCGAAAGCGGCGTCAGGAAAAGAATCGGTATCCAAACGGCCAGAAAAATTCGTCCCATGAAATACTTGATGGCAAAAAGATAGAAAAATCTCGAAAAAAGCATCGTAGATTTTCAACCTCGAGCGTTAATTGTAGTGAAACACATGCTAAACGCCCTGATTGACTACCTGCCGGCTTCAAGGCTTTCCCTGACCGACTGGGAGTATTTGTCTGATCTGGAGCTGATAGCCCTGCTGTTAACTCCCGGGAGTTCGGAAATCGACTCGTGGCGCCAAGCCAATCGACTGCTCGCCCGATTTAAGACCCTTCACAATCTTAGCAAAGCGCCCTACCCGGAACTGCGGTTGTGTGGGCTGAATCACCGCAAGGCAATCGCCCTGCTTGCCGCCTTCCAATTGCGCTGCCGCCTGGCGAATCATACGCTCATTCCCGGGAAAAGCTTCCGCTCGAGCGCCGAGATTTATGAGCATTTCCGGGTTCAGTTCGAAGACTTAAGAAAGGAGTGTTTCTGGAACGTCCTCCTGGACGGCAAGAATCGGATAATCAAGACAGTGAGAATCTCCGAGGGGTCACTCACGTCTGCTATGGTCCATCCCCGGGAGGTGTTTCGCCCGGCTATTCAAGAAGCTGCCGCCGGCGTGTTGTTCGTCCATAACCATCCAAGCGGAGACCCGACGCCCAGCGAGGAAGATGTCCATATCACCCGCCGGCTCGTCGAAACGGGTAGAATAATCGGGATCAGGGCCCTCGATCATGTTATTATTGGCCGCTCCAGGTATTTCAGCTTTGCAGACCAGGGCCTCCTGACATGAAAACTCTGAACACTCCACTCGATAAAGTTTTTTTCGACGTGAAATGGCCCGAGAACAGACCGTTTCAAATGGTCGGATTCGGGCTTAATGCTGTCGACTGGGTTTGCATTGTACCCCGTTATCCCGAGCACAATTCCAAGATCCAGATGGAAGCGCTTTTCAAAATGGGGGGCGGACAAGTGGCCACCGCAGCCGCGATGTGCGCCCGCTACGGGATGCGCGTCCGCTATATAGGTCGTGTGGGCGATGACGAGATCGGCAAGTTCTCGCTCGATGATCTGCACAAAGAGCCAATGGAAGTCTTGGTAGACGTCGTCAATGACGCCTTCAGCCAGTTCTCAATCATCATCGTGGACAGGGTGACAGGTGAACGAACGATTATCTGGGACCGAGACCCTAAGTTGCAGTGTCTTGATTACGAAATACCGCGCGAGCACATCGTCGAAGGCCAACTCCTCCACATTGACGGACACGATCAGGCGGCGGCTATCAAAGTGGCCCGTTGGGCGCGCGCCGCAGGCATGAAGGTTTCGATCGACATCGATAAGGTGCAGCCCGGCGTCGAGGAACTTCTCGAGCTGGTCGATTTTGTCCTCCCCAGTCAGCATTTCGTTATGCAGTTTGCCGGGACTAAGGATTGGAAGAAAGGCGTACGGACCTTGGCTACCGTAACCAAGGGATTCATCGGGGTGACGTGCGGAAGCGCCGGCAGCGCGGCGCTTTGGGAGAACGAGATCTTCCAGATCCCGGGAATAAAGGTTCAGGCAGTGGATACCACAGGCGCCGGAGACGTTTTTCACGGAGGTTTTATCTACGGGCTATTTCAAAACTGGAGCGTACAACGCTGCCTGCGGTTCGCCAATGTCGCCGGTGCTCTCTCCTGCACTCGCCTAGGCGCCCGGGCCAGCATTCCGACTCTCGACAGTGTTCTCGCGCAGATGATGTGCGAGTGAGGCTGTGAAATTAAGGCACAGAGACAAAAAGGCCAAGAGCTTGCCGCTTTGTGCCTGAGCTTCTGGAGCATACCCGCCCGCTCATATGGAACGACTCATTCTCAAGGCAAAAGAAGACAGACGACTGCGGCGCGGACATCTCTGGGTCTTCTCAAATGAGGTCGAGCATCACCCGCAGGCCCAGCCAGGCGACATCGTCGAGGTGCTCACCCATGAGGGAGAAAGCTTTGGCAGCGCTTTTTACCATCCCCACTCTCTAATCAGCGCGCGTCTGTTGCTTTCCGATGTTCAGGAACTGGATCAGGCCTTCTTCGAGGAACGCTTGGCCCAGGCCGCCAGACTTCGCAGCACTCTTTTTCCGGATGAAACCTGCTACCGCCTGGTTCATGGCGAGAGTGACTGGCTTCCCGGGCTGCTGGTCGATCGGTTCGGCGATTACCTGGTCGTGCAGGCGACCACGGCCGGCATGGATCGCCGGCTCGAGATCATAACTGACAGCTTTAAGAGACTCTTCAGGCCGCAGGCGGTGATTGAGAGGAATGATTCCTCGCTGCGAGCCTACGAGGAGTTGCCGGAAAGGACGGGCGTTTTGTATGGGGAGGAGACCGGGCCGGTTGAGATCGTAGAAAACGGCATTCGATACCGCGTTGACCTGCTACAGGGGCAAAAAACGGGCTTCTTTCTGGATCAGAAACTGAATCGGCAGGCCGCAGCCCGTTATGTCAGGGGCAGGCGAGCTCTGGACTGCTTCTGTAACCTGGGCGGTTTCTCATTCCATCTGGCCCGAGCGGGCGCTACGGCCGTCACTGGAGTTGATATCTCCGAATCCATCATCGAAAGAGCGCGCGAGAACTGCCTGCTTAACAGCTTTTCCAACGTGACCTTCTTGAGAGACGACGCCTTCTCGTTCCTGGAGAAAGAGGTAAACGACGGCCATACTTTTGACCTCATCGTCCTGGACCCGCCCTCTTTTGCCCGCAGTCGGAAGACGGTCAGCTCCGCCAAGAAAGGCTACCGCCGTCTTAACGAACTGGCTTTGCGAGCCCTGGCAGAAGAAGGGATACTCGTGACCGCCTGCTGCTCATTCCATATTTTCGAAGAGGTCTTTCATGATTTAGTCACCGAGGCTGCCATCCGGGCAGATCGCCGCGTGCGACTGCTTGAATGGCGTCATCAGGCGCCTGATCACCCGGTTCTTCCCGCCATGCCCGAGACCCGCTATCTCAAGATGGGGATTTTCCAGGCAATGTAGCGGTCCGTCTTTCTGATTCAGGATTCGTTAACCTGTCTTCGCCGTCGATAAATCCAGACAAGAGCCAGGGTTACGAGGAGGAAAGAGGCTGCGCCCAGCACGTCCGCCAGGATGTCGGACCAGGACGGAGATCGGTGCGGAACGAAACTCTGGTGGAATTCATCGGTAGCCGAATAGAGTGAGGAGAAGAAGAAGGCGCCGACCGCCCGCTTGGCGGTAATCTTTTTTTGTAATCCGCGAGTTAACGCCCAGAGAAGGGTGAGGGCGAAGACACCGTACAACACGAAGTGTCCGACATAATCCGGCGCCAGATTCTGTCCAGGCGGATTGCTGGAGCTAGATAGCCAGAAAATGAGGAGGGCAACAACGAGGGCCGGCATCCAGTGTTTCATCCACGTTACCATGGAATGAAGTACATGAGCCAGCCCGCAACCAAAGAACCGACAACCATGTATCCGAGCATTGTCAGGAAATACCGAGCGCGACGATTCTCGGCTTCTTTGCTGATCGCCGTGAAAAACGAAGTCACCACCAGGGCGAAAATCACCAGTCCGAGATAGTGGTTCATTGCTTCCTCCCGGTTGCGATATCGAAAACGTCAAGGACCAACAGGGAGTTCAGCAATCCAGCAGTGTACAGGTAGGTATTCCCGTACTCGTATCCGTAAGCACGGATATCGCCCGCTCCCCAGTCAAAAAGCCGCCCGAGGAAATAAGGCAGACCAATACAAAGGTCGGCATAAAACTTGAGCAAACCGAAAAACCCGGGAGTAAGACCGAAGAGGACACCCTGCTGGTAGAGCCCCAGAACAAACAGAAGTATCACACCGACGAAAAAGAGGATCGCTCGTTTCCATTTCCCCAGCATCAGGTGGCCGCCGCCCGGTATGAGCCATGCAACGACACACGTTAACATCACGTTCGGCATGAAGATTGAATAATAAAGCGCTGCCCCTCCTGAGATCAAGCCAGCCTTATCCGTGTTTTCCGCGTTATGCGAGCTATCCGCGGGGTATCCTTCCCGCGGATAGCTCGCATAACACCGATAACGCTTGTCAGTTTGGCGTGATAGCCTGAGAAACGCGCGTCATGTCGGTAGAAAATGCTTTAAATCAGCTCAGGCCGCTGAGAAGAAGAGGAACGATTACCGCTTGGGTCGAACAGGAGGCCAGCCCCGGCAGCTATTCAGAATTGCCCCCGGATCTTGCTCCCGGGGTGGCGGCGGCGTTGAAGCGCCGCGGAATTGGTCGGCTTTATTCCCACCAGGCCGAGGCTTACGATTTCGCCAGCCGCGGAGAAAACTTCGTGGTTGTAACCCCTACTGCCTCGGGGAAAACTCTCTGTTACAACCTCCCGGTCCTTCACAACCTGTCATTGGATCCTTCCGCTCGGGCGCTGTACCTGTTTCCAACCAAGGCACTGGCACAGGACCAGCAGGCCGAATTGCAAGAGATGATCGGCGCCGGCCAACTTGGTCTGGGCGTGAACACCTACGACGGGGACACGCCTGCAGATATGCGCAGGAAAATTCGGGAGCATGCGCGGATAATCCTGACCAACCCGGACATGCTGCACACCGCGATCCTTCCACACCATCCAAAATGGGTGCAGCTTTTCCGTAATCTGCGCTATGTCATTATCGATGAGCTCCATACCTACCGGGGAATTTTCGGCAGTCACGTATGCAACGTGTTCCGTCGCTTGAAACGCGTGGCTGCATTCTACGACTCGCAACTCCAGTTCTTCTGTGCTTCTGCCACTATCGCGAATCCGGCGGAGCTGGCCGAACGGCTGGTTGAGGAGCCGGTTCGACTGATAAATAGCAACGGCGCGCCACGGGCCGCGAAGGATTTCATTTTCTACAACCCGCCGGTCATTAACCCGGAGCTTGGCCTGCGTCAAAGCGCGATTTCGGCTGGGCGATCGCTCATGAAACGGTTTCTCCGCGAGAACGTGCAAACCATCGCATTCGCTTCGAGCCGCGTGAACGTTGAAGTGCTCCTTCGGTATCTGCAGCGCTCTCTGCACAAACACCCGGCCGATCGAGTGCAGGTCCGGGGATATCGAGGTGGATATCTGCCAAAAACGCGACGGGAGATAGAGCGGGCGTTACGTGAAGGTGGACTCCTGGGCGTAGTCAGTACGAATGCCTTGGAACTCGGCATCGATATAGGAAGCCTGGAAGCTTGCATTCTGGTCGGATACCCGGGATCGGTCGCCAGCACCTGGCAGCAAATGGGACGTGCAGGCCGCCGCACGGGCCGGTCTGCTGCCATCCTCATAGCTCGCAACCTTCCGCTCGACCAGTTCATAATTACCCATCCGGACTACTTTTTTGGCCTCTCTCCTGAGCATGGGCTGATTCACCCGGATAACCTTCAGATACTGGTCAGCCACGTAAAGTGTGCTGCTTTTGAACTGCCGTTTCAGCAAGGTGAAAAATTCGGGAAGGAAAACCTGACGGAGATCCTCGAGTTTTTGACTGAGCAGCGAATCCTGTGCAAGTCAGGAAACTCCTTTCACTGGAGTGATGAGAGTTATCCTGCCGATCAGGTCAGCCTCCGCCATGTGGCAGAAGAGAATTTCGTCGTTCTGAACAGCGACGAAGACAACCGTGCCATCGCGGAAGTCGATTTCGACAGCGCGCCAGAGTTGATTCACAAAGACGCGATCTACATGTGCGAAGGCCGCCAGTACTATGTCGACACTCTCGACTACCCGCGTCGGAAGGCCTACGTGCACGAAGTCAAAATCGACCACTACACCCAGGCCATAACTTATTCTGGTCTGCGAGTCCTGCGGATTGAGGAATCCCGCGACGAGAATCACGCCACGGTGGAGCACGGGGAAGTTCACCTGGTAAAGAAGTTCCCTGGCTTTAAGAAAGTCAAACTGTACACGCATGAAAATCTGGGTTACGGGAAGATCGAGCTTCCTCTTCACGAACTCCACACCACGTCGTACTGGTTTTCGGTCAACGAGCGAGCCCTTCCCCCTTCCTTGACCCGTACAGAAATCATTTATGCCTTTCTGGGGATTGCTTATGCTTTGCACTACCTGGCATCTCTGCTTCTCATGTGCGATGTCTCGGACATCGGGCGTAGTGTAGGAGACCGAACGGCCGGTTGGTTTGCCAAGTCCGGCCGCGAGGGCCTTGGTTTTTATTCGGCTTCAGGAGAGTCAGAAACGACAACCGCAGATCAACTGATGACCTTTGATCCCACGATTTTTCTTTATGACAACTATCCGGGAGGGGTCGGCTTCTCGGAGGCCCTGTTCCAGAACCATGCCGGACTGCTCCGACAAGCCCGGCAATTGATTGCCGCTTGCCGCTGTCAGCATGGTTGTCCCTCGTGCGTGGGACCGGTCGACGAACTGGGAAAGAGAACCAGGCAGGACTCGCTGGAAATTCTGGCTGCACTGACGTCGTAGCGCAACATTCTAAATGACAGCAGATGTCGCACCCGGCACGTGAACGGAAAAAAGACAGACCATGGACCTGAAGTCTCGGCTGCAACAACTATACGGATCAAGACCTGCAGCAGACAGTGATTTGCGCAAACGGCTCGAGCGACTTCATCGCCGGGACATGGCCGATATCGCCGAGCACTTAGAGGGATACTGGCACGAGACCTCGTCGGGGAGCGTCATCCGAGTTGAAAAAGAGATTTCTCCTTTCTACTTGCATGGAGATCAATCCTTCGACCCCATCTGGGAGCTTCCCGAGACTGCTGTGTCTCTTCTGGCCGGCGATCCTGCCTTTGCGGCGTTTGATATCTCATCAACGCTTTTCCTTGACACCGAGACGACCGGTCTGGCAGGTGGCGCCGGGACTTACCCATTTCTTATCGGCATCGGTTTTTTTGTAAACCGGACCTTTCGAATCGTTCAGTTCTTCCTGCCCGATTTCGAATCCGAGCATGCGTTCCTGTCCGATTTTTCCGATCTGGTCTCAGGCCAGGGACCAGCCTCAGACTTCAAATTCCTTGTCACCTTCAACGGCAAGAGTTTCGACCTGAGCCTGCTCGAAAACCGATTTGTCCTGCAGCGGCTCGAAAACCCATGCCGCCGACTGCTGCATCTTGATCTCCTTCACCCCTGCCGGCTCCTGTGGCGCGACGCCCTCGAGAATTGCAGCCTGCAGACGCTCGAGAGGCACGTTTTGAACTATGATCGGTTTCCGGATTTGCCGAGTCATTTGATCCCGATAAGTTACTTCAACTACCTCCATTGGGGTGAGTTCGGGCCGCTCAGGGAAGTTCTGGAACATAACCGCCGGGACATCATCAGCATGGCGGTTTTGCTCGGAATTGCCGGGCGGTGCGTGACCCTTCCGGAAGCGAGTCCGGCGGTTGACGCAGTGTCGCTGGCCCGCTTTCACTATAGGCGTGGTCGGCTTTCGGATGCCGCCAGTTATTTCGAAAGGAGCCTGGATGACGAGCGATGCGTTCGGCGACGGGCGGAAGTGCTGTACAATCTCGCCCGGTTACGCAGGCGACTGGGTGAAGACGATGCCGCTCTCGAACTCTGTCTTGCTCTCATCCGGGAAGACCCCTTCCCGCCCCTGCAGGCGTTTGAAGAAGCAGCCAAGATCCTGGAGCATCGAAAACGAGCCTTCCAACAGGCCCTCGACCTGGTCTCCACAGCTCTGACGCTTTACCCGAATCGCCCAGAACTCGAACGGCGCCGCTTCCGCCTGACGTGTCGCCTGGAGGGGAAAAAGTGGTATTGAGTTGTATCCAAGTCCTGATCCACGGATTGGGAAATAGTCGGCGCAATTATTGTCACCAGTAAGGGGGACGTTGTATCATTCCCCAACTATGCAAAAAATCAGGATCTTCACACCCGGACCTACGCCACTGGCGCCTGAAGCACAACTTGCCATGGCGAGGCCGATTATTCACCACCGAACGCAGGAATTCAAAGAGTTATTCCTTGAAACACGTCGTCTTTTGCAGGATATTTTCAAGACCCAGAATGAAATTCTGATCCTGACTTCATCAGGTACCGGTGCCATGGAAGCAGCGGTCTGTAACCTCTTCTCGCCTCAGGACCAGACCCTGGCAGTCGTGGCCGGAAAGTTCGGCGAGCGCTGGGTCGAGATTTGCCAAGCCTTTCAGATCCCCTGCGTCAGCCTGACAAAGGAGTATGGCGACGCCGCAACTGCAGAAGAAATCTGTGAAGCGCTTGAGCGTCATCCCGACACCAAGGGGTTGTTGATTCAGGGGTGCGAGACCTCAACGGCCACCGCCCATGATCTGGAAAGCATAGGGAACATGGTTCGCCGGGAGTTCCCGGAAGTCCTTATAGTAGTGGACGCAATTACCACCGCCGGCTGCCAGCCGCTCGAAACCGATGCCTGGGGGCTGGACGTGGTCATCAGCGGGTCGCAAAAGGCTTTT
>DAOTAI010000630.1:0-2148 GCA_035593865.1 Acidobacteriota bacterium | reverse complement strand
TTTTAAACCTCAGCACTGGAAAGGCCACCACCCAACCTTTAGACTAATCGGAATGGACGACGAGCAGGTGCTGGATTCAGGAGTGCTCCGGGCGCGGAGTTTCTGGCGTAAGGAAATGTCTCTTCTCAATTATCTGGAAGCTTTCCATCTCGCTCCCGATCTCGGCTCACTCATTCGCTCGCTGCGTAACCTGCTGGAAGATGAGTTTCGTCCCGTCGCGATTCACTTTTCATTGGTCGATGTTCGAAAGAAGCATCTGGTCTACTATTACCCGGAGGTGCTCAGGGGCGTGCCGGTCGTCATCGGCGAGGGATTTAGCGGACTGGCCATTGCCGCCGGGAGATATCTTCGCTTCACCATCTCAGAAGGTCCGCTTCCCTACCACGCCTTACCCGAAACGCTTGATTTCGTGCGACCGCAGAGCTCTGTTCTGGTCGCACCCCTTACTCGCGACTCTCGCGTAATTGGAACTGTCGAAATCATCGATCGGGCTGACGGGTCGGAGTTTACTTTAGATGATCTCAACTACCTGGAGGCCCTCGCACCTCATATGACGATCGCCCTCAATCATTTCATTCTCTCAATGGAGGCGCGCCGTCACGAGGAGGAAGAAGCCCGTCTGAGAGAGATCTCCAGGAGCATCAGTTCAACGCTCAATCTGGATGAAATTCTCGAGGATATCTTGCAGCATCTTCGAGGTCTCATGCCCTACGATGCCGCGGCTATCCTGCTTTTTGCCTCCCAGAATCAGAAGAGGGATATGGCCAGCTTCGGCATGACCGAGGATGAACAGGAGCACCTGCTGGAGCAGGCAACCAGGATCGAGAGCGAGTGGCTGGAACTCGGGGCAGTCCCGCGGCTTCTCTCCCAGGAAGACTGTGAGGACTTGCGGTACTGCCTGCGCACCGGAGAGTCGCAGATCCTGATGCCGCTGCGTAACGCCGATCGTATCCTGGGCATGTTCATCTTGATCAGCGATCAGCGCGATGCCTTCGCCCAAGCAGACCTCGAACTGCTGGAAGCCTTTGCCAGCCAGGCTACCTTCGCCATCGAAAGGGCGCAACTGCATCGCTCGCTGATTGAAAAGACTCAACTTGAACAGGAACTTCGCATCGCCCGGGAAATTCAGCTCCGTTTCCTCCCCAGGGAAATGCCTCAAATCAGCGGCCTCGAGATCGCGGCCAAGAACGTCGCCTCACGCCACGTCAGCGGCGACTATTACGACTTCATCCCGATCGTCAAGGGCCAATGGGGGATCGTCATCGGCGACGTGTCGAGCAAGGGGATCTCTGCCGGCTTGATTATGTCCGCCTTTAGAGCCTCCCTGTTGGCCGAAATCCGCAATAACTTCGCTATTACAACCATCCTTCAAAAGGTTAACCGGCTACTCTGGGAAACCACCGACTCCAACCGATTTGTCACCGCTTTTTACGGAGTCTTTGACGAGGAGGAACGAGTTCTCACTTATTCGAACGCGGGGCACAACTTTCCGATCCTGCGCCGGGCGGACGGTTCCTTTCACGATTTGCAAACCGGCGGATTGCTTCTTGGCGCTTTTGAGCACGTACAATATGTCGAAGAGCGTGTTCACCTGCATCCGGGCGATCTCCTTGTTCTCTATACCGACGGAGTCACCGAGGCGCCGGGGCCGGAGGGACAGGAGTTCGGCGTCAATGGCCTTAAGACGATCATGGAACGGTGCTGGAGATCCTCGGCAAGCGAAATTGCCGACCTGCTTGTCCAACAGGCCACAGCTTACTCAGAATCCGGCGTCCCCGAGGACGACGCGACCCTGATGGTGATCAAGGTGGTGGACTAACCTGCCTTTGGGAAACAGGGATAACACGGATAAAGCGAAAAGCTTTTCCATTTTCCATTTGCCATTTTCCATTTGCCAGAGCCAATTGCAAAAATCTTGCTGATTCAGGATTTTGACGCCGAAGGCGTTGCGGACGTGCCTGACCCTTTCAGGCATTAAGCGCCAAAATAAGGAGGTAATTGCAAGTTGGCGCTGATTCTTGGAGTCGGCTCTAAGAAATCGCATTTTGTCCCGATAGGGACAAGGCAAGTTTCCGGTCCTACATAACGTGTCCCTTCCCTGAAGGGGAAGAGCAATTCGCAGAGGTTGTACCCCTTGCCGTTCCCTTT
>DAOTAI010000093.1:0-13380 GCA_035593865.1 Acidobacteriota bacterium | reverse complement strand
CCAGCCCGCTACCGGGCTTTATAAGTAAAAGGATAGCTTCAAGCATTCCCGACAGCACAAAGACAGACAACCCAGCCACGGCGCCGAAAACGCTCAAAAATGAAGAGTGGAATATAGCAAAGAAGGCTAGCAATATCAACACCAGCCGGGCGATGTACTTAACCAGCACTCCCCCTACCCGGCGCCGGTCACCTGTCGCCAAAAGCCGATCCACACCCCCTGCCAGCCAGTGGAAGTTCAAAATCGCCAACCCCCCTCCCGCCAGGATGGAGACGGCCATGAAGATACCCCAGCCAATCGCGCCGACGATGACCATGAGCAGGAGTAGAATCAGCGAGTTCCGGTATATCCTCTTCACGGTTTCCTGCTCAGAATTCGAAAAATCTCGATGAACCCACCCACAGTTCCCAACAGGACCATCAGCGTCGTGAGCCAAGGGAAGGTATCAAACTTGCCATCCAGCCATCGGCCAACCATGTACCCCCCGAGCACCGCAGACGGCAGAATGAATACAACCGAGGCATAGTGTGCGAGTAACCGGGTTGTCCTGCGTCTGTCTTCGGTCGATGCCATCGCACCGAGGTTAACACAAGGAGAGGCAGGAAGGGACGCTCAGATCAGAAGCCATGAAAAATCGGCTGCTTATCCGCGCAATCCGTGCTATCCGTGCTATCCGCGGGTAGTATTGAATTGCGCACAGTGCGGAACGCGCGGATAGCGCGGATAAGCCCATGGGTGCACCTACCGACTATCACCTGCCGGGGATAGACCTGACAACGTGGTCATTTATCGGAGATCGGGTATCGATGAAGCGAACCAGGCTCTTGCCGGCAGTCGAACGCTCCCATTCGTCTGCAAGCTGGTCGAGTCTGAGTCGCGTATCGGGCGTAATCAACCGATCGCGAAGCAACTCGTCGCGAAAGGAAATCGCATTAAACACCAACAGACAGACGTCCGGCTGGTGTTGACGCGCAAAGGCTGCCGGGCTGAAATCGGGGAGCAGTCGGCGGAGAACCCTGTCAAAATTGGGGTCTACCTTCCGAGCCGGTTCCAGGTATACATATTTGTAGTAGCGGTAGCTGTCGGCGCGAGAACCAGTGGGAAATTCATTGCCCGCGAGAGCCAAAGCTTCTTTAACCTTCATCGCATATTCGGCGCTGTCCAGAAACTCCAAGCGAAGCTTCTCAGCGGGAAGGCGCACCAGCCCAAGGTAAAGGACGACGCCCAGGAAAACCGCAATGCTGAGTCCCACCGCTCGCACCGGGTTTATCGCTCTGTCTATTCCAACCATTCGGACAAAGGCCAGCGCCGCCCGGGAGATCAGAGAGATCACCGCCCCAACAATTCCGAGCACCACGCACAGACCCAGAGAACAAGCGCTGTGTATTAAAAAGATACGCCGGGAATTCCTGAAAAGCGCAAAGCAGTAGAAACTGATCACTGCAAAGACCAGGGCGCCCGAGCCAAGCAAGAACCCGTCCAACGCCATTTGGCTCGGAGAATAGCTGGTCGCGTCTACTCCCAAAAGGTCGAGGGCGCACATCAGAGCCGGCAGGACCCAAAGAGCCAGGCAGAAACAGGAAACCACACGCCAATAGGCCGGCCATGCGGGGCTTTGCCAGAAGGCGAGCCAGTGACGATCTTTCTCACCAACTGCAAGCTGGCCTGTAGCAAAGTAGCTCGCATACTTCGTGATAATCAACCCGCACGTTGGACACACGCCTGTCTGCATGAACGGGTCTTCCAGCGACAGCGGCAGTCGGCCACACTTCGGACACTTCGGGAAAGGCACCACATCATGGCTTTTATGGGCAGTATGGGAGGGGGACTTCGAAGGCGTAGTCACACCGATGCTTTCCGCCAGAATAACCGGCGAAGGAGAGCTGACCGATCGCGGCAAAGTCTCTTCCGGCTGCGGGCCCGGAGCAGCAGCAGGTGCGGCCTGAACGGCCACAGGATGATCAAGGGGAGGGCGTCCAGCCGGCGCCGGTTCATGATTGGTCTCCCGGCCTGCCGGAACCGTTTGACTTGCCTGATCACTTTCGGGCTCGGCCCAACAAAGCGCACCGGTCTTCTCGATGGCGGTTACCCATCGTGCGGCCGTCGCTTGGTCAAGCCCGCGCCGCAAAGCACAAGGTGCGTTTGCGAAGTACTGTTCGAGCTTCTCGGGTCTGACCCGGAACAGCTCCGCCATTCGCAACCTGACCGCTTCGAGGGTCTCCCCCTCCCGGACCCTGCCAGAGAAGACTACCGAATATTTTTCGGACATCTTCGCGCTCCTTGCCCAGTCCGAGATAATGCTCGACTTGCCGGAAATTTGCTGTATTGAGGGTCACATTTCCGTCAGACCAGCGGCATGCTGGCGAGGCGTGCTAAATCAATGAAGGGCTGAGGCCAGATGCCCACCAGAACCGTGAAAATGGCGGTCACGGCTAACGAGACCGCAATCCCCCAGGAAAATTCCAGGGGAGCGGGCAGGAATTCCTTACGCATAAACATGGCCACCACAATGCGGAAATAGTAGTAAAGAGAGATGACCGCGTTCAGGGCCCCTACGACGGCGAGCCAAGCCATCAGTTTCGCAAACTGCTCCTGAGGTATCAGGGCGATTTGAATCGTTGCGGCGAACACATAGTACTTTGCGATAAATCCTGCCAGGGGTGGTATACCTGCAAGAGACAGCAGGAAGACGAGCATCAACACCGCCACGCCCGGCCGCTTGAAAAAGAGGCCGCCGAGATCATCGACCTGTTCGCCCGGGATGTCCTCCCGTCTCAGGAGAACGATGACCGTCCACACGCCGAGGTTCATGAAAGTGTAAGCCAACAGGTAGATCAGCGAAGCCGTCACGCCGTTCTCTGTCCCCGCTACCAATCCCATCAGCACAAAACCGGCGTGAGAGATGCTCGAGTAGGCAAGCATTCGCTTCACATTCTGCTGGGTCAGGGCCGCGATGTTTCCCCAGGTCATGGTGACCATTGAGATGACGGCCAGCACCGGCACATACAGTTCTCGGACCTGGGCGAAAACAACAATGAAAATGCGTAGAAATATGGCGAAAGCGGCGGCCTTTACGGCAACCGACATGAACGCGGTCACGGCTGTGGGCGCCCCTTCATACGCGTCCGGCGCCCACATATGGAAGGGCGCTGCTGCGATCTTGAAGCACAGACCGGCCATTAACATGAGCAGGGCTACCACCACCAGTGAATTGGTTCCCTGGCTGGCGATTTCGGCCCCGATCCGTTCGAGGTTTGTCGTCCCCGCCAATCCGTACAGAAGCGACATGCCGTACAGAATCATGGCGGTAGAAAAAGTGCCGAGCAAGAAGTACTTCATGGCCGCTTCGTTGGATCGTCGTTGGCCGCGCAGAAAACCGACCAGGACGTAAATGGAGATGGACATCAGTTCCAGTCCCACGAAGATCGTCACCAGGTCGATCGCGGAGGCCATGAACATCATTCCTGCAGCGGCGAACAGAATCAGCGCGTAGTACTCGGAATGTTGTTCCTTCTCGACATTCAGGTAGTTGTATGAGATGAAAACGGCCACCAGGGCCGCCAGCAAGACGAGGAAGCCAAAGAATAGCGAGAAGCTGTCGAGCGACACCATGTCGAAAAAGGCCGGGCCCACTCCTGCCAGGCGGAGGACATAGAGGTGGATCGAGGCCATAATGATCCCGACGGCGGAGAACACGGCTGCCAGCTGTTTGCCGTGAAAGGCGAAGCTAATCACTCCGATTCTTCCCTTGATCCGGTATTCCGGGAACAGAAAATCGGCAAGCAGTATGCCCAATCCCCAGGCAATCAGCTGTAGCTGCGGGCCTATGGCAGCGGCGTTCGACTGCAAAAATTCAAGAAGATTTGGAACCTGGACCGTCTCACTCATGAGTCCTACTCTTTCAAGTCCGCGTGAACAGGCAGCGGAGTAAACTCTCCCGGTCTCACCTTCTCGACAACCTGCTGGACCGGTGCATGCAAGTAATCAAGGAAAGTCTTGGGGTAAAGACCTATCCAGAAAGCCAGGATGATCAAGGGAACAAAGGTGGCCAGTTCCCGCCAGTTCAGATCCGGCAGTTTCAGGTTTTCAGGCTGCTCCACTTTGCCGAACATCACCCGCTGGTACAGCCACAGCATGTAAGCGGCGCCGAGTACAATTCCGGTCGCGCCGAAGACAGCCCAGAGACGATAGGTCGAATCGGCGAACACTCCCTGGAGAATCATGAACTCTCCGATAAAGCCGTTGAGCGTTGGCATCCCGATCGAGGAGAGGGTCATGATCAAAAAGACAGTGGCATACAAAGGCATGACATGCGAGAGACCGCTGTAGTCGGCAATCATGCGGGTGTGACGGCGTTCGTAAATGATCCCTACTATTAAGAACAGGGCGCCTGTCGAAATGCCGTGATTGATCATCTGGAGGATCCCGCCCTCAAGGGCGACCGGCGTCGCGATGAAGATGCCGAGCATGCAAAAGCCCAGGTGACTCACCGACGAATACGCCACCAGCTTCTTCATGTCTTTCTGCATCATGGCGACCAAGGCCCCGTAAATAATCCCGATCACTGAAAGAACCAACAGCCATGGCAGAAACTCCCTGGTCGCATCGGGCAGAATCGGGAGGCTGAAACGGACGAAACCGTAAGTCCCCATTTTCAGCAGGATACCGGCCAGAATCACGGACCCGGCAGTAGGCGCTTCGACGTGCGCGTCCGGCAACCAGGTGTGGAATGGGAACATCGGAACCTTAATCGCGAACCCGATAAAGAAGGCCAGGAAAATCCAATACTGGAGATCGACAGGAACCGAAAGCTGCTGGAACGCCAGTACGTCGAATGTCCAGACGCCGGTTACGCTGTGATGGTAGAAGTACAGAGCCAGGATGCCCAACAGGAGCAGCACCGATCCCGCCAGTGTGTACAGGAAGAATTTAATAGCCGCATAGAGTTTCCTCGGCCCTCCCCAGACACCGATGATGAAGTACATCGGGACCAGCATCACTTCCCAGAAGACGTAAAACAGGAAGAAGTCCAGGGCCATGAAGACACCGAGCATTCCGACCTGGAGGAGCAGGAAATAGCAGTAATACTCCCGAATGCGTTCGGTGATGGCTGACCAGGAAGACAGGATGGAGATGGTTCCGAGCAGCGTAGTCAACAGGACGAGCAACAGACTGATCCCGTCAATCCCGAAGTAAAACTGGACGCCGATTGCTTGGATCCAGTCCGCTTTGACGACATATCGCATCCCGCTCGACGCTATGTACTGCGGGTTATTGAACTGGGTGATCAGCGGAATGGAGATCAGAAAGTCAATGAATGCGACAAGGTTTGCAATCCATTTGATCGCCCTGTCATGCTTCTCACCTTTTGGCCACAACAGAATCAGCAAGACTCCGACCAACGGAAAGAAGCAAACCAGGAGCAGGATATTCTTCATGAAGAAGTCCATTACTTACACTCCCCAGTACAGGTAATAACTGATCACCAGGATGATTCCGAGAACGAAAAACAGGGCGTAGCGCTGGACCAGCCCCGTTTGAAGTCTTCGTACGACCGCGCTGAGAAAATCGGCGGTCTCCGCCACCAGGTTGACCAGGCGGTCGACTATGTGAATATCCGCCTGTCCGGAAATCCAGGCGGTAATCTTGGTGGCAATGGCGCTGCCGTTGACCAGACCGTCGACGACGCGTTCGTCAAAACGCCAGAGGAAAGTGCCGAGATCCTTGGCCCGGTTTACGAACAGAAGATCGTACGCCTCATCGACATAGTATTTGTTGTAAAGCAGACGATGCACACCCTGGAAGCGCCGCTGCAGAGCGGTCGCCTGGTCGGGGCGACGGACGAAAAAGTGGTATGCCAGGAAGATGCCTATCAGGGCGATCGTTACCGATACCACGGTCAATAGGACTTCGGTTTCATGTCCGTGATGCACTGCGGCGGTCGCCGGTGCCTGGTAGGCGGTGTGAAACACGGGCTCGAGAAACCGTTCAAAAACGTTGGTTCCCAGCCAGGCAGGCAGCCCGAGGTAACCGGCGAAGACCGAACCGATCGCCAGGAAGACGAGCGGAACCGTCATGACCCGAGGTGATTCATGCAGGTGAGCCTTCACTTCAGGCTCGATTCGTTCCTGTCCGTAGAAAGTCAAGAACATGAGCCGGAACATGTAAAAAGCTGTCATTCCCGCGACGACTACACCGATCAGCCAAATCAGGGTCCGCCCTTGCGGATTGCTAAAGGCCCTCCACAGGATTTCGTCCTTGGAAAAGAAGCCGGCCAAGCCAGGGACTCCGGCGATTGCCAGTGTTCCGGCCCACATGGTCAAACAGGTAACCGGCAAATACCTTTTCAGGCCGCCCATTTTGGTCATGTCCTGCTCGTGGTGCATGGCAGTGATAACGCTGCCGGCGCCAAGGAAGAGCAGGGCTTTGAAAAACGCGTGTGTTCCGAGGTGGAATATCCCGGCGGCGACAGCGCCTACGCCGAGCGCGGTGAACATGTAACCGAGCTGGCTGACCGTCGAATAAGCCAGGACTCTTTTGATATCGCGCTGGAACAGTGCGATCGTGGCTGCAAGCAGGGCCGTGAAGATACCGATCGAAGCCACGATCAGCATGACACTGGGAGTCCGGCTGTAGATGGCGCTCGAGCGAGCAACCATGTAAACACCGGCTGTCACCATGGTGGCCGCGTGAATCAGGGCGCTGACCGGCGTCGGACCTTCCATCGCGTCCGGCAACCAGACATAAAGCGGCACCTGGGCGCTCTTTCCCGTAGCGCCAATAAAGAGCAAGAGGGCAATCCAGCTCAACACCCCCCAAGTCACCTCGGGAGACGGGGAAAATGCGGTAACCCCTTCAAAAACTTCCGTAAAATCAAGCGTTCCAAACCAGGCGAAGATCGTCATCATCCCGATCAGGAAACCAAAATCGCCGATACGGTTGACAACGAAGGCTTTCTTGGCGGCATCCCCGGCGCTTTTCCTGTCCGTGTAGTAGCCAATCAGCAGGTAGGAACAAAGACCGACACCCTCCCAGCCGACGAACATCAGCAAATAGTTGTTGGCCAGCACCAGGGTAAGCATCATGAACATGAACAGATTCATGTAAGCAAAGAACCGGTAAAACCCCGCTTCTTTGTACATGTATCCGATCGCGTAGATGTGGATGAGCAGTCCCACCCCGGTTACCACCAGGATCATCACCGCGGAAAGGGGATCGAGCTGCATCCCCCAGCTGATTTCAAGGTTGGCCAGGTTGCCGAGAGCAGTCTTTAAAGTCAGACCCGGAACCCAAGTAAACAGGTCGACTTCGTGGAGCCGCTCTTCGGCCGGGAGTTCGAGAAGACCGACAAAGCAGCCGACGGACAACAGGAAAGCAAGCGCCACGCTCCCACAAGCGATACTGTAGACAAAAGGCTTCGGCGGCCGCTTGCCGGCAGTCCACAGCTGCCCAAGACCGATCGTCCCGTTAAGAAGAAATCCTAAAAGCGGAAGTAACGGGATCAGCCACAAATAATTAAGCATGAGTTTTCATTCCTGACGGGCTGGATGGGTCCTGTCTTGTCAACACCCACTTTCACCATTTCAACAAATCCATCTCGTCCGCGTTCACGGTTTCCTTGTTTCGAAAGAGCGCTATCACAATTCCGAGGCCCACGGCGGCTTCTGCGGCGGCAACGGTAATCACGAAGATCGCGAAAACCTGTCCGCCAAACTTGTTCAGCTGGTCTGAAAAAGCGATCAGATTCAAGTTCACAGAGTTGAGCATCAACTCGATCGACATGAAAATGATGATCACGTTACGGCGGGTGAGAACCCCCACGACTCCGATCGTGAAAACCAAAGCGCTTAAGACCAGGTAATGAGTTGGAGTAATCATGCTTCCTGCCGCTAAATTGTCTTTTTAGCCAATACCACTGCACCGACGATCGCCACCAGCAGGAGCACCGAGGCGATTTCGAAGGGCAGCAGGTAAGTTGTGTAGAGAAGCGTTCCGACTGATTCCGTATTCAGGGTCTGCACCTGTTCGATCACCGCCGGACCAGGCTCCGCGTCCTCAAAAAGGCTGGCGCCGGTACTGAGAAAGAAAACCAATTCGACACACAGAACTGCGGCGAGAACCACTGCCGTTTTCGTCTGTCGGTTTGTCTTAGGCTGCCCGATCACCTCCCGAACGCTGACCAGCATGATCACAAAAAGGAAGAGAACCATGATCCCGCCGACATAAACCAGAATCTGGACGGCGGCGACGAATTCGGCTTTCTGGAGGAGAAACAGGCCGGCCACAGCGATTAAGGCTGAGATCAGATAGACGGCGCTGCGAACCGGATTCCTGGCCAGGACTGTTAAGACCGCAAACAGGACCAATATGGCTGCCAGGGTATAAAAAAGAATAGCTTCCATAGATTAATCCATCATTTGTGGTAGACCTTGTATCCTTCGATCCGGTCCCAGCCTTTTTCGAGTCGTGCCCGGTCCCACAGCATCGACTTTCGGTCGTAGGTGGCCAGCTCAAAGTCCTGCGTAAGTTCGATCGCATTCGTCGGGCAGACCTCCTGGCAAAGCCCGCAGAAAAGGCACCGCGAGGTATCGAAGGTGTATTCAGTGAGTACCTTTTTCCGGCTTTCGGGATCCCGGACCGAAGAGACGACGATAAGGTCTTCCGGACAAGCTTCGGCACAGAGGTCGCATGCAATACACAGGGTCTCCCCGGTTTCCGGATCGTTATTCAGCCGGGGAGCGCCGCGGTATCGTTCGGCCAGCCTCGGTTTCTCGCGTGGGTACTGCTCGGTGTAAACCTTGCTGTACGTGTATCGCAGAGTCAGCGCCAAGCCCTTGAAAATGTCAATTAGAAAAAACCGTCGCAGGAATCCAATCATTACTGCCAGACCATTCCTTTAACTGAATTTCAACATCACGCCTGCCGTCACGATCAGATTTGCGATGGCGAGCGGCAAGAAAACCTTCCAGCCATACCGCATAAGCTGATCAAACCGGAAACGCGGCAGCGTACCGCGCACCCAGATGAATATGTAAAGGAAAACGAAGACTTTGGCCATGAACCAAATGACGGGAGGCACAAGATCGAGTACGCCGAGCCACTGCACATTCGGGAACGGCCGCAGCCAGCCGCCCCAGAAAAGCGTCACGGCGATAGATGAAATAGTGATCATCGCGGCATACTCAGCCAGAAAATAGATGGCGAAGCGGAAGCCGCTGTATTCGGTATGATACCCCCCGACCAACTCGCTCTCCGCCTCCGGCAAATCGAAGGGGAGGCGATTGGTCTCGGCCATACCGCAAACGAAAAACAGCACAAAAGCTACCGGTTGCAGGAAGACGTACCACACCCCGGTCTCTTGCTGCTTCACAACGATATCGACAAGACTCATCGTCTGGGCAACAAGGATCACGGAAAGAATGGTAAAGCCCAGAGCCACCTCATAGCTGATCATCTGAGCCGTCGAACGCAGAGCGCCGAGCAGCGGATACTTGCTGTTGGAAGCCCACCCGCCCAGGATGATTCCGAGGATGCCAACTGATGACACCGCCATCACGAACAGAACAGCGATGTTGACATTGGTCACAAATCCACCGCTGACCAGGGCTGACTCTACCACGCGATTAACCGAGGGAGGCTCCAGAAAAAAGAGAAGCAGCCAGCGCAAACCACCTTCCAGCATGTTGGGAGGGCCGAAAGGAATAACCGAGAAGACCACCAATGCCGGAATAAGAGAAACAATTGGAGCAAGCGCGAAAACCAGGCGATCCGCCCCCGCCGGAATAATGTCTTCCTTGATTACGAACTTCAGCCCGTCCGCGATAGGTTGCAAAAGGCCGTGCCAGCCGACTCTCATGGGCCCAAGACGGACCTGGATGCGGCCGATCAGCTTACGTTCCAGCCAGCTGAGGTAAGCCACTGCCAGCAGCACTACCAAGACTACGACGGCGATTTTTATAAATGGAATCACCGCATAAATAAGGATGGTTTCCATCATCGGTCGATTTCTCCCAACACAACGTCAAGGGTGCCGATAATGGCAATGACATCGGCCACAAGGTGTCCTTTTACGAGTCGCTTCAGAGCCTGCAGGTTAATGAACGTGGGCGGTCTGATCCTGACCCGGAAGGGAATTGCGGACCCTTCGCTGACGATGTAATAGCCGAGTTCTCCGCGAGGCCCTTCAATCGCCGAATAGTATTCTCCCACCGGCGGCTTGATCACCCGAGGAACCTTACCCCGAATCGGACCGCCAGGAAGTCGGTCGAGTACCTGACGGATGATGCGACAACTCTGCCGCATCTCCTCCATTCTGATCAGGTATCGATCGTAGGTATCCCCGTTTTCCCCGACCGGGATGTCAAACTCGTACTGTTCGTAACCGCCGTACGGCCGCGCCCGGCGCAAGTCGTAAGGGATTCCGCTTCCTCGCAGGGGCGGGCCGGTCAGGCCGAATTCGATCGCTTCCTCCGCGCTGATGATTCCAATGCCCTTGGTGCGGTCAATCCAGATCCGGTTGTTGGTCAATAGCTGCTCGTACTCGTCGACCTTCGCCGGAAAATCGTCAATGAATTTACGCGCCGCCTCCTCGAACCCGGGAGGGAGATCCATCCAAAGGCCCCCAATCCGGAAGGCATGCGTCGTTAACCTAGCGCCAAACAGGGCTTCAAACAGCTTGAGTATCTCTTCACGTTCCCGGAAGCAGTAGAGGAAAACCGTCAGCGCGCCCAGGTCCATGGCGTGGGTACCGAGCCAGACAAGGTGGCTGGCGATTCGGTTGAATTCGGTCATCATGATTCGAATTGCAACCGCTCGCTCCGGAACTTCGATCTCCATCAACTTCTCGACGCCCAGCACATAGCCCAGCGCATTCGAGACCGCGGCAAGGTAATCGGTGCGGTCATAGTAAGGAAGGCACTTCGTGTAGGTCCGGTTCTCGCTGATTTTCTCGACGCCCCGGTGCAGATAGCCGATCACGCAGTCCGCGTCGAGCACACGCTCCCCGTCAAGTTTCAGCTTGACCCGCAGCACACCGTGTGTGGCCGGATGCTGCGGGCCCATGTTGATCTCAAGTTCCTGGGCATCCAGGATAGTCGGTTCGTCCATGCTACTCGGGAACCTTTCGTATCCGCAGGTGCTTCCTTATCCAAGCCTGATCCTGCAGCTTGATGTCATAGTCTTTTCTCAGCGGGTAACCCAGCCAGTCATCCGGCAGCAATATACGCCGAAGGTCCGGATGACCGGAGAACTCTATCCCAAACATGTCGAAGACTTCCCGCTCCAGCCAGTCTGCCGCGCGCCAGATTGATGTCACCGAGGGGACCATTTCCTCCGCCGCTGCCCGGGTCTTGACACGGATCAGCTGTCCGGATGCGTGGGAATAAAGGTGGTAGACCATGCAGAACCGCTTCTGGTCGCCCAGGTAGTCCAGGCAGGTCACGTCGACAAGGTAATCGAACTTCCACGTACTGCCACGAAGATAACCCATCACATCAATGAGCGATCCGAGTTCAATCGTGTAGATTGGCTGACCGAGAAAGGATTGACCCGTCACGCCGGCATCGGGGAAACGCTCCCGCAGGTCCTTTAGCAAAGGATCATCAGTCAAATCTTCGTAGGATGGGACCTTCTTGGCTGGCGGCTTCTTCACGGCCGGCGGTTTTGGCTTCGCCTCCTTGGCTTCGCTGCCGCCTGCGGCATTGTCGGCAGCGCCCCCGGGCGTCGGCGCACCACTTGAATCGCTCTTCTCATCCGGCTTGCCCGGTGATACGGGTTCCGGGGGCTTGTTTTCCTGATTCATTTCAAACCCCTCATAATTACAAGTAGGCCCGCAGATGGGTCCGAATGTTTACGGCAATCGCTCATAACCGGATAGCATCCGGCTCTCCGCGGGCCAACTGTCAGCCTGCTATGAACTGTTCCTGTTTCCGGCTGATGCTCATCTGGTCAATCTTGTCCTGCAGCCGCATCAGGCCGTACAACAGCGCCTCCGGGCGGGGCGGACAACCTGGGATATAAACGTCAACCGGAATGATTTTGTCCACTCCCTGAAGTGTTGCATAGGTATCGAACGGCCCGCCGACGCTGGCGCAAGCACCCATCGCTATCACCCATTTGGGCTCAGGCATCTGGTCGTACAGCTTCTGAATCGCTTCGGCCATCTTCAACGTCACAGTTCCGGACACGATGATCAGGTCAGCCTGGCGAGGAGAAGGCCGGAAGATCCCACACCCGAACCGATCCATGTCAAAGCGTGATGCACCGGTCGCCATCATTTCGATGGCACAGCAAGCCAGGCCGAAGGTCATCGGCCAGAGCGAGGATTTTCGGGCCCAGTTAAAGAGAAAATCGACGGTTGTCGTTATGACCCCGCGAGTCGCCTCCGTGTCGTTTACGCCCACTCAAGCGCTCCCTTCTTCCACACGTAGAAATAGCCGACGATGAGAATTCCAAGGAATATCATCATCTCGACAAAACCAAAAAGGGCTAAGTGGCCGTAGATGACCGCCCAGGGAAAAAGGAATATGGTTTCGACGTCAAAGATCACGAACAGGATGGCGATCACATAAAAACGTACCGAAAAACGCTCTCGAGCGTCTCCGGCCGGTTCAACTCCACACTCGTACGGCGAGAGCTTGTTCTGATGCGGCCTGAAAGGCCGGAGCAAACGCCCAACCAACAGGGCGAGCGCCGGAACGAGGGCCGCAACCAAAATGAATATCAGTACGGGAATGTAGCCTCCAAGCACCGCTTAGCGCCTCCAAGGGCAGGTATTCTAGCAGAGCGCACAGTTGGGTGACAAACGAATTGCAGGAAGGCGGAGCGGATCGAATTTTGCCCGAGAATCATCCGCGCAGTCCCTGAGACCCGTCCAATACGCGGGAATGAGTGCCCACGGATAGAACGGATTTCGCGGATGTCGCGGATGATATGCGGGCGGTCAGCGGTCAGCCGATGCTTCGGCGTAACGGTTGCTCAGCAGGCGATCAAAGTAGTCTATCGTCAGTTTCAAGCCTTCCCGGAGGGGCACGGCAGGCTCCCACCCCAGCAACTGCTTCGCAAGGGAGATGTCTGGCCGGCGACGAACCGGATCATCCTGAGGCAGCGGCTCGAACTTAATGGGAGAACTGGTTCCGGTCATCTCCCGGATCAACTCGGCCAGTTCAATCATCGTAAACTCTTCCGGGTTCCCGAGATTGATCGGACCGGTAATCCCTGGTGTCTCCATCATCATTTTCAGTCCGCGAACCAAATCCGAGACGTAGCAGAAGGACCGCGTCTGCTTCCCATCTCCGTAAACCGTGAGTGGTTTACAGGTGAGCGCCTGCACTATGAAATTACTCACGACGCGCCCGTCTTTTTCCCACATTCGGGGACCGT
>DAOTAI010000092.1:0-13392 GCA_035593865.1 Acidobacteriota bacterium | reverse complement strand
CGAGAACCTGAAGAGCCTGGATCCCGAACTCGATAGGGAGCAGAAAGTGCCGCGGGTTTCTGGAAATGTCAGCCAGAATCGCGCTGGTGCCATTGGCGCGCTCCGCCAGCACCCTGCGAGTCACGGCGGAAAGCCCGGCAACGGAGTTCTGAACTACCGCAAGGAAGCAGACACCAAGACCAATCAACAAAACGACAAGAATGGCGACTGACAAGTCACTCAACTCAGCGAAAATTCCCCTTTCAGCCTGTTCTCCAGTTGCTCCATCTCCCCCTGGTCAACCGCATGATCGTAGCCGAGAAGATGCAGCAGCCCATGAAGCATCAGGACTTTGATTTCCTCTTCTAACCCGGCTTTTTTCTGACGGTCGGCCGTTTCGACTGAAACCAGAATGTCCCCGAGATAGTTGTTCTCCCCAGGTTCCAGCAAGGCCGACCCATCGGCGGGAAAGGACAAAACGTCTGTCGGTTGATCCTCCCCGGCAAATTGACGGTTAAAGCGCCGCATAGCTTCGTCGCTGATCAGGACGACTGAGAATCCGGAGCGAATGTGCAGTCTGGCGCACACTTCCCGGGAGAACTCAAGCAGATTAGTTCGATCAACCTTGAACTTCCTCTGCCTATTGAACACGTGTATTGATGGGTCGTCGTTCTTCAAGGCGTGTGTTGAAATTAAACCCTGGATAATCAATCCTGTGATGGTGAATTCCTGCGATAACCCGGACAAAAGCTCGGGAGATATCCTCCAGATCTTTCAGGGTGATGTCGCATTCATCGAACTGCCCATCCTGAATCGTTGATTGAACCAGGCGTTTAATCATCCCTTCTATCTGGCTCGGGCTCGGGTCTTGTAATGTCCGGGCAGCAGCCTCGACCTGATCCGCAAGCATCAAGATAGCGGCTTCCTTCGACTGAGGTTTAGGGCCTGGATACCGAAAATCTTCCTCGCTGATGTTCGGATGCTTTTCATCCGCACTGTCTCTCGCCTTCTGGTAAAAGTATGTCATCAGCCGAGTTCCGTGATGCTGAGGTATCAAATCCCGAACCCTGGGCGCCAAGCCGATCTCTTCAGCCATAGCCTGCCCGTCCTTGACATGACTCGCGAGGATCAAGCTGGACATACTGGGCGAGAGGGTTTCATGCTTGTTGGAGCAGTAGATCTGGTTCTCGACGTAATACGACGGCTTTTTCAGTTTTCCGATGTCGTGGTAGTACGCCCCGACCCGAACAAGCAAGGCGTTGGCGCCAATAGCTTCGGCGGCCGCCTCCGCCAGCGTGCCTACCACGATGCTGTGATGATATGTGCCGGGCGCCTCAACCGCCAGACGACGCAGAATCGGCTTGTTCAAGTTCGACAGTTCCAGAAGTCGAATATCCGTTGTGACATCGAAAAGTGATTCCAGCACCGGCAACATAAGCGAAGCGAGCATCGCCGCAAACAACCCGCTCAAAAAGCCTCCCGACACGCGAACCATCAACGCGGTCCAACTCAATGACGGCGTCGAGACGTAAAGATACAGCGCCAGGACGGTCACGACATTCACGAGCGCGATGAAAAGACCGGCCCGAATAATTGCGAGACGTTCCCGGTAGTGATCGAGGAAATAAATGGCCGTGAGGCTGCCGGCGAGCGTGTATACCGAAAATGGCACATGTCCGGTGAGAAGGCCCATAAAGACCGAGAAAATGACCGAGAACAGGACGGCTACATTCACATCAACCAGCAGGACGACGAGAATCGTGCCGGCCGCGACGGGCGCCAGGAAATAGAAATTGAGCGGGTTCTGCAGACTTTCGGTGATGACAGTCTCAGAAAGAACATCGGCAAGGCCGACAAACACCTTAGCCACCAAAAGACTCCCGCACAGGATCAGAGCCAGCAGCACATACGTCTGATTAACCTTCGCGTGTTTCTTCTTGAACATCACCAGGTACTGCCACAAGGCAGTCATGAAGAAACAGACCACGATAAGAATGCCGAAAAACCGGCTCAAAACACGATAAGGCTGCTTCAGTTTCTTCAGATGGTTGAGCAGTACCAGGTTCTGAGCGGTAATCTCGTCGCCTGCACGAACGATCGTGCGCCCTTTCTTGACCTGAATTATGACCGGATCGACTTCGGCTTCAGCCTGCCGCTCGAGATTCCTGGTTTCTTCTTCGCTGAAGATCAGGTTAGGACGAATCCAGGAATCAAAGAAGGAGATCAGAACTTTTTTGTCTTCGGCGTTAACCGCCGTCAGCTCGAATTCGTTTTGCCTCAGGATCTCCTTGGCGCGAGCGAGGTCACGAACCGCCATCCAGTCGACCAGTCTCTCCCTGGAACCGGTAACGGTATTTCGCACCTCGATCCCGCTCTTGAACTGGTAGCGCAAGAGGGTATCGCGGTTCTCGACCACACCCGGGGATTCTAACGCTTCGGCAAGGATCTTAACGAGTTGGTTCTCCAATTCCCGGGAGAACGATCGTTCCAGGCATATCCGAAGGACGCGCGGCTGATTGAATTCGGGAATACGCTTGGCCAGATCAGCCAGGAGGCGATCAAAGGCATCCTTGGGGAGGGGACGGTCAAGATCGAGACGGAGACGAGCCCTCTCTTCTTCGATGGCAGCACGGCCGATGGCAAACGCCCGTCTTAGCTCTGCCTCAATGCGGCTGTTGATACGCAGATCCAGGTTGAACACAGCCGGGACCCGCGCCAGCGCGCGCTCGCGCTTTTCGGCTGTGGCTTCCAGATCATCAACGGTAAAGTCCTGCGGGGCCTCAACCGTTTGTGCAGCAACGTCGCCCGGCTTGTAATCGGGGATATTCTGAAACTGGTAGCCGACTAACAGAAGAGTGATCAGGAGGCAGATACCGAAACCGGTAAGCAGCTCAAGAACAGTGAGCTTTCCCAGAAAACGGGCACGCCACCGTCCTAATCCCAGCAGGATTCTCACCAGCCTGGGCTTTTGTTTCTTCCTGCCATTTGGTTTTGAGGCCATTTCTCAAAGGCTAGATGATTATAGCATTGTTACTGCTAGCCTTCGAACTTCTTGAAGAGGAGGCACGCATTGGTGCCCCCGAACCCAAATGAATTCGACATTGCGTAGGTGATGGACTGTTTGCGTGCGGTATGAGGCACGTAATCGAGGTCGCAGTCTGGATCGGGGTTGTCCAAGTTGATAGTGGGTGGTATGACCTGGTCGCGCAAAGCGAGCACGGTGATTCCTGCTTCGAGCCCACCGGCCGCCCCGAGCAAATGTCCGGTCATCGATTTCGTTGAGCTGATGGCCAGTTTTCGAGCGTGATCCCCGAAGACACACTTGGTTGCGAGCGTCTCAATCCGGTCGTTGGGCGGCGTGCTGGTTCCGTGAGCATTAATGTAATCGACCCGCTCAGGTTCAACCCCGGCGTCCCGCAATGCCGCCTGCATGACGCGCACAGCGCCGCTGCCGTCCTCGGGCGGGGCCGTTATGTGATGAGCATCGGCACTCATGCCGTATCCTACTATCTCGGCCAGAATCGGCGCGTTTCTCCGCCGCGCGTGCTCCAGTTCCTCCAGGACGAGGATGCCCGCCCCTTCTCCCACAACAAATCCGTCGCGATCTCGATCAAAAGGCCGGCTTGCCTTTTGAGGCTCGTCATTTCGAGTAGAAAGCGCTCTCATCGATGCGAAGCCGCCCAGTCCCATGGGAGTGATGGCGGCCTCCGAGCCGCCGGCTATCATAGCGTCGGCATCGCCGCGTTGAATGATCTTGAAAGAATCACCAAGGGCGTGAGCGCCGGCCGCGCAAGCGGTACAGGTGGCAGAATTGGGGCCGGCGGCGCCAAAACGGATAGAAACCTGGCCCGAGGCCAGGTTAATGATTGAGGCCGGAATAAAGAAGGGTGATATTTTGCGCGAGCCTTTCTCCAGGTAAACCTGATGTTCCCGCTCGATGGTGGCAAACCCGCCGATGCCCGATCCAATAAATACCCCGACCCGGGGTGCGTTTTGCTGGTCAATCACCAGGCCGGATGATTTGACGGCGATATCGGCCGCTGCCAAGGCATACAAGATGAACATGTCCATCTTGCGGGCGTTCTTGGCATCTACCACCTGCAGCGGGTCAAATCCTTTGACCTCCGCTGCGATTCTTGTCGCAAAATCAGAAGCATCGAAGCGTGTGACCGGCCCCACGCCGCTCTCTCCGTTCAGCAGCGCCCGCCAGGTGCTTTCGGTGTCAAGCCCGACGGCACACAGTAAACCTACCCCGGTTACTACCACCCTTCTTTTCAAAGTTTCTGATGCTCCTGGGATTTACTTCTGATGGGCCTTTATGTAATCAACGGCGTCTTGGACAGTCTGAATCTTCTCGGCGTCTTCGTCGGGGATCTCGATGTCGAAATCTTCCTCGAATTTCATAACTAACTCGACTGTATCCAGAGAATCGGCTCCGAGATCATCTACAAAATGCGCATCCGATACTACGTCTTCATCCTTCACTCCCAACTGATCGACTATGATTGATTTTACCCTTTCCTCAACCGATGCCATGTCTCCTCCGTTTCAGTCCCTGTCAGTAATGGCGACGGCTACATGTACATGCCGCCGTTTATATTTAGCACATGACCTGTAATATATCCAGCGTCTTTTGACGCCAGAAAACACACGCCAAACGCGACATCATCGACGTTTCCGATCCGCTTCATGGGGATCATATTCTGGAGTTCCTGGCGAGCTTTTTCACCCAGCTTCGCCGTCATCTCTGTCTCGATATAACCGGGGGCTATGGCATTGACCGTGATGTTGCAAGAGGCCACCTCCCTCGCCAAAGCCTTGGTGAAACCAATCAGCCCGGCTTTGCTGGCCGCGTAGTTCGCCTGCCCCGGATTGCCCATTTCTCCAACTACAGACGCGATATTGATGATTCTTCCGTACCGCTCTTTGACCATTGCGGGAAGCACCTCCCGGGTCATCAGAAAGGCCCCGTCAAGATTGGTCGCTAACACCCGACGCCATTCTTCGTCCTTCATTCGAAGAAGGAGGTTGTCCCGTGTGATACCAGCGTTGTTTACAAGAATGTCAATGCGTCCCTGCTCCTCAATGACCTTTCGAACGGCACCGCGAACTGCCTCGACGTCTGTTACATCCACCGTGACGCCGATCGCATCCCGGCCGTTTTTCCGCAACTCATCGACTGTGCTCTGGACCTGCTCTTCAAACAGGTCGGCGATAACCAGTTTGGCGCCTCTTTCCGCAAACACCTCTGCAATCCTGCGGCCGATTCCCCTAGCTGAACCAGTTACCAGAGCCACCCGAGACGAAAAGTCATACATAGGCCTCAACCTCCTTTACCGTACCCACCTGGGTGACAACAGCATCGCGTGCAATACGACGTACAAGACCGGAGAGGACTTTCCCCGGACCGACTTCGACGAAGTGAGTGACTCCGAGTCGGATGAGATGTTCGACATCTTCCACCCAGCGGACTGCAGAGGACACCTGCCGAATCAAGCCGTCTCGAGCCTGGTCACCTGTTCTAACCAGGTGCGCGTCGACATTATTCACAAGCGGAACCTTCAGATCACAAAATTGTATTCGGGACAGTTCCGCTGCCAGCCTCTCTTCGGCCGGCTTCATCAGCAAACAGTGGAATGGAGCGCTGACAGGCAGGGGAACGACTTTGCGTGCACCTCTCTCAAGCGCCACGCTGCTGGCTCTCTGGACCGCCTCGGTATGGCCGGCAATGACGAACTGTCCCGGAGCATTGAGGTTGGCAGGTGATACCACCTGGCCCTGGGCCGCTTCGACGCAAATCAACTTGAGATGCTCGAGGTCAAGACCGATGACGGCTGCCATCGCTCCTGTGCCCAGGGGCACCGCCTCCTGCATAAACCGGCCTCGTTGTCTCACGGTCCTTACCGCGTCTGCAAAACCGAGGCTTCCGGCCGCAACTAAAGCCGAATACTCTCCAAGGCTGTGGCCTGCGACATAATCCGGCGCATGCCCGCGAGCCTGAAGCACTCGAAACAGAGCCGTTGAGACAGTAAGTATGGCCGGCTGTGTGTGTTCCGTCAGCATCAGCTGTTCTTCAGGACCTTCAAAACAAAGCCGGCTGATCGGAAAGGTCAGAGTGTCATCGGCTTCGGCAAAGACGTCACGAGCCTCAGGAAAGGCTTCGACCAGGTCCTTGCCCATTCCGCTGTATTGTGACCCCTGTCCGGGAAAGACGAACGCGCGCATGTTCTAGAGGTTTGAAGCCGTTCTGCGATCAAAAAGCCGGGCGCTCCGCTTTTCAATCTTCAGTCTTTGTCGCCAGCAGTTGCCTTCTATGCCTCTTCGACTTCGATGACCTGACGACCCCGATAATACCCACAGTTGGGGCAGACCCGATGCGGCAACACCGACAAGCCGCAGTTGCTACACTTGGAAAGATTGCGCGCGGTCAGAAAATCGTGCGCTCTTCTTTTCCCCCGCCGCGATTTGGAATGTCGATTCTTTGGATTAGCCATGATGCCGATCCTCTTCCTTCAATAAAGCAACCAATCTTATTTCAGTTTCCTCTTCAGATCCACAAGCGCGGCCCACCTCGGATCCAAGGTGTCCTGTGCGCAGTCACATGTCGTTTCGTTTAAATCAACGCCGCATTGAGGACATAAGCCCAAACATGCCTCATCGCAAACCGGTTTCATCGGGATCTCGAGCACGATCTGTTCTGAAACCACACCACTCAGATCGAAAAGTTCGCCCCGGTAGAAGCCGATACTCAACTCCTCGTAACTCAAGGCGATCTCTTCTCCCTCTTTTTCCACTTCAGGATCCGGCCAGTATTCCAGGTCGACGTCTTTGTCCACCTGCATGCCGACCGGCTTCAGGCAACGGCTACACGCGATCTCCAGATCCGCGCTCAGGTGACCGGTAACCCGTAAGCGCTCGCCGGCCAGGGAGACTCTCAACCGAGCATGCGCGGGACGGGTCAGAGACGTCGTTTCGCTGTGGATCTTCAACTCGCTCTCGCTATAGTTAGCGTCAACTACGAGCGGTTCCCCCCGTTCCCGCAGCTCATTTATGTCAATGATCATCACACACCTTCTTTGTGGTGGAGTTCTCCCCTCAAGAAAGATTGTAGACTCTAGCGCACCGGTGAAGAGATTGTCAAGCCAGCAACAACCGGCGCAGCGTGGTTGACGAGAAGAGAGCTTGGACGAGGCTGGCGCCATCGCTATCGTGGCTGGACTCTCCAGCTCCAGAGTCCGGCATGCCAGAGGAGGATGCTAGCACCATCGATTCGCCTTTATCGGGATGAGGCTTACTCACTTGCGATCGTGGCGTATTTTGCACGGGCGAAGGTGTCGGTCATGCCGGCGATGTAGTCACACACCACACGGCACAGTTCCTGTTCATCGATTCGTTTGTAATGCGAGACGGGGAGCGTCTGGGGTTTCTCCAGATAATGACAAAACAGCGTTTCAATCACACGTTGGACGTCGAGCCTCCCTTTCTTGAGGGTGGCGTGATTGTACAGATGCTCGCGCAGGAAGAGCTTCAACTCCAGGTTCCACTTGGCCACTTCCGGCTCGAAGCCCGGAAGTCGTTCATCACATTGCCTGACGTCGGAAACACTCGTTATACCCAGTTCCTTGATGCGTGATTGGGTATGCCTGATGAGGCTGCTTGCCAGTGTATTGATCAGCGTTCTTACCGTCTCGCTTACTTTCCTTTTTTCAAGGGCGTGGGGGTAACGCTCCTCGAGTTTCAGGTAAAGCTGCCTGAAGAGACTAACGTGCTCCAGGATCTGATCGAGGTTCAGCAGGCCGGAATCATACCCGTCGTCCAGATCCGCGGAGTTATAGGCGATTTCGTCCACCAGATCTATCAGCTGGGCCTCGAGCGGAGGCCTTTCCCCCAGCCGGTACTCCTCGAGATCCACATAAGTTTTGTATCCCGCCGGATAATCACGGCTGTGTTTGACAATCCCCTCCCTCACCTCAAAGGTGAGGTTCAATCCCGGGAACGAAACATATTTCTCCTCGAAGTACTCAACAATCCTGAGCGCATGGAGGTTGTGTTCGAAGCCCAGACCATGTTTGCGCATCATCCGGTCGAGCACTTTTTCGCCTTCGTGGCTGAAAGGAGGATGACCGATGTCATGGCTTAGGGCCAAGACTTCACAGAGGTCGGTATTCAGGCGGAGTGCAGCACCCACGGTGCGCGCGATTTGACTGACTTCGAGGGTGTGAGTCAGTCGATTACGGAAATGATCGCAGTAACCGGGATCGAAGACCTGGGTCTTCTGTTCCAGCCGGCGAAAGGCCTTGGTATGAATCACCCGATCCCGGTCCCGCTGATAGTCAGAGCGGTAAATGTGGCGCGGTTCCGGGTAACGCCGCCCTTCAGTATGGCGGTCGTTCATTGCGTAAGGGGCGAGTCCTCCGGGCATTCGAATATCTACTTAGCACAGCTCTTTGGTTTCTGCTAGACTGATCGCCGGTATGCGCCTGTAGCTCAGGTGGATAGAGCAACGGTTTCCTAAACCGTGGGCCGCAGGTTCGAGTCCTGCCAGGCGCACATTCGCAATATTTTATCAGGAAGGAACTGTAACTCGTGGGAACGAGACGTCTCACTCGCAAGGAGATCATTCAGGAGGACAAAATTCAGTCGCTCCTCCGTAGAACCACGCAGTGGTTTACGACGAACATTCGCCTCCTTGCAATCGCCACCGGTGTAGTTGTGGTTGTCGTTACCGCCGCATACCTTTGGGTTCACTTTTCCCGTGCAACGAGCGTAAGGCTCCAGGCACAGTTCGCTGAGGCGCTGGCAATTCACTCGGCGCCTGTCGGCCAGGAACAGACTGCTGAAGCGCCATCCAGCAAATATAGCTTTAAGACTGAGGAAGAACGCCACAAGAAGGCATTGGCAGAGTTTACCCAGATCGCGGAAGATTCGCCCAAGACCGTTGTCGGTCAGTTTGCCCGCTACTACGTTGGACTAAACCAGCATCAGCTCGGACAAGTGGCGGAAGCCCGTAAGACCATGGAGGAATTGATCGACGAAGCCAATGAGCCCATGGTCCGATCCTTGGCGGCAAATTATCTGGCCCAGATGTCGGAGGCCGAGAAGAACAATCAACAAGCGATCGAGATGCTCAACAAGGCTCTGGAAAACGCCGCGCCGGGATTTCCAAAAAGTAGCTTCCTGTTCAGGCTCGGGCAGAATTACGAGGCTCTGGGTAAGACCCAGGACGCCGTCAAGCAGTATCAGCGCATATTGACGGAGTTCCCGGATAGCGCCGAATCAGAGCAAGCCAGAGCTCGAATCGACGCACTGCCAAAAGAAACGGCGAAGAAATAACAGTGCCCCTGAGAAAACAGGGCCCAAATAGAATAAAGGCCCCTTAGCCAGCCATGGGCTTCAAGGACTTTAAGGACGGGTGGGGGTGGTAGCAGATCCGGCTCGTCTTGAGCCGGGTCCTTTTTCTGCGACAGGGTCCCGGCTTCAGTACCTTAAAATCGAAAATACGTCGCAACCTTCCAGACGCTGGCGGCCGTTCAGGAACTCCAATTCGACCAGGAAAGCAAGACCGACCAGATCGGCATTCAGCAACGAAATCAACTGAGCGGTCGCTCTCGCGGTTCCGCCCGTCGCCATCAGGTCGTCCACAATCAAAACTTTCTCGCCGGGCTCAATAGCATCGCGGTGGATCTCCAGGCAGTCCATTCCGTATTCGAGGTCATAACTCGCCCGGAGGGTAGGACCGGGCAGTTTTCCGGGTTTGCGAACGGGCACAAATCCCGCCCCGAGGTTATAGGCCAGCGGAGATCCCAGTATGAATCCCCGGGCTTCTATGCCCACTATCTTCTGAATACCCTTCCCGATATATTTCGCAGTAAGAATTTCGATCACCTGCCGAAGCCCGTGGGGGTCTTTAAGCAGAGTCGTCACGTCATAGAATAAAATGCCGGGTTTGGGAAAATCGGGGATTTCTCGAATCTTGCGCTTGAGATCGTCCATTCGTATTCACCTGGTTATCCGGAAGCCGTTGCAATTTTCGTGTTCTACCTCGCGAACCTCGACATCTTCGACATAAGCTAAGGGCGGCCCTGTGCGAACCAAGGCCAGGAACTCCCGCATTTTCGCTGAATCATCCGCCTGCGCATGAACCTCCACCGTACCGTCCATTCGATTGGCGACCCAACCGGTAAGTCCGATGCGGTGCGCGGCATCATAGACGAAATACCTGAAGCCGACACCCTGTACACGACCCTTGACGATGAAGCGGCGAGCAATCATCGACGAACACCAGACAAGTCAGCAGGTACTGCATTTGGTCGGGGCGAGAGGATTTGAACCTCCGACCTCACGGTCCCGAACCGTGCGCGCTACCAAACTGCGCCACGCCCCGACGCAAGAAGAGATGTTAGCATACCCCAAAGGCAAGAGCTTCGACTAGGGAAAATCGAGGAAAGCCGTCGATTTCAGCATCCGCGCAGTCCGCGCTATCCGCGCCACTCGCGGGTTTCGCCCTGCTGCGGATCCGATCAGGAGTCGCTGGAGCTTGCTTTGCCTTCCATTTCTGCCGCATGCCGCAGGAGCTCCCTTAAGCTGCGATAATCCGTGTGATCATGCTGGAGCGGCGTAATCGACACCAGCCGATCCTTAATCGCCTGATAATCAGTGTCCGGTTGCGGATTCCATTCGGAGTTATCCCGCCCAATCCAATAATATTTCCGTCCTCGCGGATCTTCCTTCTCCTCAACCTGACCCCAACTCAGCCGACTCCCCTGGCGTGTGAATTTGACGCCGCGGATCGCTTCACTCGGAACATTGATGTTCCAGAAAGTCCCGGCGGGTATCATGTCTGCTGACTCCCTATCGACTATCTGCCGGATAAACTCGGCAGCCTGCTTGAAATCAGCCCCATTCTTGCTCGAAACCAAGGAGACGGCCATTGATGGAATGAGATGAAAAGAGGCCTCGCGAGCACCCGCCACTGTTCCGGAATAATGGATGTCATCCCCGAGATTTGGACCGTTGTTGATCCCGCTGATGACCAGGTTGGGAGTTTTGGGAAGGAGCTTCGTGAGGGCGAAGATCACGCAATCGGCAGGCGTGCCGGTCAGGGCGTATCGATTCTTCCCCATTTCAACGAGCCGGAGTGGATTGTGAATCGTCACGCCGTGACTAACCGCGCTCTTTTCCTCATAGGGCGCAACCACGACCACCTCGACCAAGGGGCGAAGCGCTTCCTCCAAAGCAACAAGGCCACTGGATCCGTAGCCATCGTCATTCGTCAGAAGAACAAGGTAATCCCGTTTCGCCATAAGCAAACCGGCATTATACCCGGTCCGATATCCGAAACGCATCGACCATCACTTGCGTCTTAGGTTGGCAAGAAGGGGAAAGGGGCATCTGTTTACATGCCGTTTAAGATAATAGAATTATTTGAACTAGCTGTAAAGCCATAGTAGACTGCGGCTAATAAACAACTTGGAAAATTCCCGATTCCAATTCAGGAAGATCCTGCGGTTTCGGGGTGGTTTGACTTTTCGGACCGCTCAGTATGCAGATTTTTCATCGCAGCTTCAATTCGATAGCCAAAGCCAGTATTGTCGGTGCGGTTCTGCTGCTGGTTGGCGTTGCAGTTATTGCCACCGGTATATACCAGTCATCGTACGCAACCCGGGCCACGGTGCCCCTGACCCAACCCGTTCCCTTCAGCCATAAGCATCATGTGAACGGATTGGGAATTGATTGTCGTTACTGCCACGCAACGGTGGAAACATCCGCCTACGCGGACATCCCTCCGGTAGAGACCTGCATGAGCTGTCATTCACAGATCTGGACGGAGAGCCCCATGCTCGAACCGGTTCGCAGGAGTTTCCAGACCGGGGAGCCACTGGAATGGGTCAGAGTCCATGACCTGCCGGACTTTGTCTATTTCGATCACAGCATTCATGTCAAGAAAGGCGTCGGGTGCGTGACCTGTCACGGGCAGGTAGACCAGATGCAACTGACGTGGCAGGCGAACACGCTTTACATGGAGTGGTGTCTGAATTGCCACCGGCAACCGGAAGCATAC
This sequence comes from Acidobacteriota bacterium, assembly GCA_035593865.1. Classification (GTDB taxonomy): domain Bacteria; phylum Acidobacteriota; class UBA6911; order RPQK01; family RPQK01; genus RPQK01. The sequence continues at coordinate 1,352 of DAOTAI010000092.1, read as the reverse complement.
GTCAGACCGCGGGAGCGGGTTTTCGACATGGAATGGCAACCAGACGATCAGCAGACCCTCGGGCAAAGACTGGTCAAGGAATATGACATCCGAAAACTAACCGACTGTAGCACCTGTCACCGATGACAAAATCGAAGACTCTTAATACTTCTAACGCCGAGCGCAAACAGCTTGACTTGGCCGCGATACGCGATCGCCTGGCGACCTCAAAGGGACGAGAATACTGGAGAAGCCTTGAAGAACTGGCTGCAACTCCCGAGTTCGAGGAGTATCTTCATCGGGAGTTTCCAGAACACGCATCGGTTTGGGACGATAGCGTCGACCGCCGGGGTTTCCTGCGCCTGATGGGCGCCTCGCTGGCCTTGGCTGGCCTCGGGGCCTGTACGACCCAGCCACTCGAGAAAATAATCCCTTATGTCCGTCCGCCCGAGCACCTTGTGCCGGGGAAACCGCTATTCTTTGCCACCGCCATGCCTCTGGGCAGCCGAGCTATTGGCCTGTTGGCCGAAAGCCACATGGGAAGGCCGACAAAGATCGAGGGAAATCCAAGCCATCCCGCCAGCCTGGGAGCGACCGACGTCTGGTCACAGGCTTCGGTTCTCAGCCTGTATGACCCTGACCGAGCCCAGGTGATTTCGCAGCACGGCAGAATCCGTTCCTGGAGCGCTTTTCAATTGGCTATCAGCGCCGAGGTAGCCAGCTTGAAGAATTCCGGCGGCCGTGGTTTCCGCCTCCTGACTGGAGCAGTCAGTTCACCCACGCTAACCTCCCAGATTCAGGAACTGCTCGCAATGTACCCGGAGGCTCAATGGCACCGGTGGGAGCCGGTCCATGACGACAGCCGGATTCAAGGAACAATTCAAGCTTTTGGCCGTCCGCTCAATTACTACTACCGAATGGACCGGGCCAAAGTGGTGGTATCTCTGGGCGCGGACCTCTTTTCCGAGGCGATGACCGGGGTGCGATATGCGCGCGACTTTATGCAGCGACGTCGAGTGGTGGACGCGAACAACCTCCCGGACATGAATCGGCTCTACGTTATCGAACCATTCCTCACCAGCACGGGGAGCATCGCCGACCACCGCTTGCCGGTTAAACCCAGCGAGATAGAGCCGCTGGCGAGGGATCTGTTGGGGGCACTGCAGCGCGGCGACCAGCGCCAACCGGACCAGACGCCAACCGATTTGCGCCAGCAGTGGATTAACGCGCTGGCTCGAGATCTGAGCGCCCACAAGGGCGAAAGCCTCGTGGTGGCGGGCGAGTACGAAAGCCCGACAGTCCACGCCCTGGTTCACCGAATTAATTCCTTGCTTGAAAACATCGGTCAGACGGTCGTGTTTAGCGAAGTCGAG
>DAOTAI010000091.1:0-13490 GCA_035593865.1 Acidobacteriota bacterium | reverse complement strand
GAATAGCCCGAGTATGGAGCAACATCACGAATTCTTTGTTTCAACCGTTTTCAATCGGTATATCGCTAATCCGATTGCCGCACTGCTGGGGTTTGACACCACACACGACGTCCTCCCGGCACATATCGTCATGATCATCCTGATCTGCCTGGGGTTGACCCTCCTGGCCCTGATTCTCGGGCGACGCCTGAAAGTGGAGAATCCAGGGACCGGGCAGCAGATCTTTGAACTCGTTTTCGAGTTCCTCCTCGGCATGATGAACGATATCATCGGGCCGAATTCTAGACGGTTTTTCCCGCTGATCGGCGCGTTGTTCATCTACATCCTGGTATCGAACCTGTTGGGGATGATCCCCGGCTTTATGTCGCCGACCAGCAACATCAATGTGACAGCCGGGTGCGCTGTGATCGTTTTTCTGTATTACAACTACCAGGGATTCCGGACGCACGGGTTTCTGAAGTACATGGCTCACTTTGCCGGCCCGTCGCTGGTGATTGCGCCACTGCTGTTCGTTATCGAGATTATCAGTCATCTGGCCCGGCCTTTTTCACTGTCGGTGCGCTTATTCGGCAACATTTTTGCTGAAGAGCTGATCATCGGCAGTCTGAACCAGATATTCCCTTTTCTTGTTTCCCTGCCGGTCATGGCGCTGGGACTGTTTGCCAGCACCGTACAGGCATTCATATTTGTCGTTCTGACTATGGTCTACCTCGAAGGGGCGGTTGCACATGCCCACGAAGAGGAAGACCATTCGCCGTCGGAAGTCCATGAGTCACTGGAACCAACCGGGGGCTAGGGCTTGGCGTTTCGTATCCAGAGAAGGAGATTTTGCGGATGAACAGGAAGATTGGTATTTGTGTAGTTACGGTTCTCTTTTTGGCAGTTCTCGCGCTTCCGGTGTACGCCCAGGAACCCGGAGCGGCAGAAGCGGCTGCGCCCGCCGTTTGGCAATTGGCTTTGGCGATGGCGATTGCTGCTGCGGGCTGCGGCTATGCTCAGAGCAAGGCGCTGACCGCTGGTTGTGACGGAGTGTCAAGAAACCCCGGATCAGCCGACACTATTCGCTTTTTCATCATTCTTGGTCTCGCCTTTATCGAATTTTTGGCCTTGCTGACCTTCGTGGTCGTTCTGTTCCTCTTGTAGTTTCACCTTTCATCTCTCGCGCGCCCGTAAAACCGGGCGCGCGCCCTAGTAGGACATAAGTACTCAAATAAGCGGCGCTGTTTGTCCCGAAGTCAGGGACAAGGCAAGATAGCCCGATAATGTGAAGGGGAAGAGCAAATCGCCGAGGTTGTGCCCCTTGCTGTTCCCCTTCAGGGAACCGATTGAAAACCAAATGACTGACCCAGGGTACCTGAAAAACGGTACCCTGAGCTGTCTTGCTTTGTCCCTATCGGGACAAAAAGCCAAGCCGTATCTGAACGCTTCTGCTCAGGAAGGGTCGCCTCTTTCTAGTGGTGCTTGCGGTTACACCTCGCGGGTTTTTCGTCGTAGTTGGAGCCTGAAGTTCAGGCAAATTCGCGAGTCAAGCCGCCTGCTCACGCACGAACGGGCAAGAACAGATCAGCGGACCGTCCGCCGACGGTTCGCTGAAAAACGCTGCGCTCCAGGTCTGTTTTGTTCTTGCGCGTGTTTTATGCCAGCTAGCTTCGAAAAGCACATCCTTTAAGCGCGGGCGCGGTTGCCCTGTATGTTAGAATGTAGAATTATTTAACTCTGAGGACTATAACCAAATGCCTCACGCGAAGTTCATCGTGGCTGGTACGCTGATCATTGGCGCCATTGTTTACTTGATGTTCAGCGGAATCAACGATTCCATGGTTTATTACTATAGCGTCTCGGAGCTTCTGGCGAGCGCTGAGGATCTCAACGGAAAGGGAGTGCGCGTAAGCGGGTACGTCGCTCCCGGGACAATACAGCGAACCTCCGGGACTTCTCAGGTCGAATTCCTGGTGTTTGAGAAGGAATCGGAGAAGCGGCTCCCGGTGGTTTACCGGGGAATCATTCCGGATACATTCAAAGAAAACGCCGAAGTTGTCGTTGAGGGAACTTACCTCGCCGACCAGCATCGTTTTCAAGCCAACACGTTGCTCGCCAAATGCCCTTCTAAGTACGAGTCCCAGGGTGAGGAGCACCCTGATGACGTACCGCTTGGAAAGGAAGCGAACTAACAATCAATGATCGAATTAGGCCAGTACTGTCTGTTCGGAGCCCTGGTGTTGTCCGCCTATGGGATGGTGATCGGGGCTCTGGCGGGGATGCGCAGAAGCCTGCCCCTGGCGCGAAGCGCCGAAAATGCGGCCATTGCTGCCTTTGCAATACTGGCCGTCTCTTCGATCGTACTGTGGTATCTGCTCCTCACCGATCAGTTCGCGGTCGAGTATGTGGCGCAATATAGCGCGGCTAAAATGCCCACCGTCTACAAGTTCACCGCATTCTGGGGAGGCCAGAGTGGGAGCTTGCTTCTCTGGGCGCTCGTCCTTGCCCTTTTTTCCTACGCTGTTGTTGCCGGGAACCGCTATCGGAATCGGGACCTGATGCCCTATACCGTTTCGGTCCTGATGGGAATACTCCTGTTCTTCACGGTCCTGCTGAATTTTGCCACTAACCCGTTCAAGTTGCTGCCGCAGGTGCCTCCTGACGGGCACGGTTTGAATCCACTGCTGCAAAACCCCTACATGGTCATTCATCCGCCGGCGCTATATCTGGGCTACATTGGCCTGAGTGTGCCCTTCGCGTTTGCCGTAGCCGCCCTGATGAGCGGAAAACTGGACACGTCCTGGATTCGGACTACCCGTCGCTGGACTCTCGTCAGCTGGGTCTTCCTTACTTTCGGAATCACCCTGGGGGGCATGTGGGCCTACGAAGAACTGGGCTGGGGTGGCTACTGGGCCTGGGACCCGGTCGAGAATGCTTCCCTGATGCCCTGGCTGATTGCCACGGCCTTTCTTCACTCGGTGATGATAACCGAGAAGAAAGGGATGCTGCGCATCTGGAACTTCATTCTGGTGTTGCTCGCCTTTGGGCTGTCGATCTTTGGTACCTTCATTACCAGGAGCGGGGTGATTTCTTCAGTACACTCGTTTGCGCTCTCGAATCTGGGGCCTTTCTTTATCATCTTTCTAGCATCCACCACGATTTTCACCGTTGCCTGGCTTTTCTACCGTTCACCTCAACTGCGCAGCGAACAACGAATGAAATCCTTCCTGTCACGCGAGGCTTCCTTCCTGCTCAACAACTGGCTGTTCCTGTCCATCTGTTTCGCTGTTTTCTGGGGTACGGTTTTTCCGATCCTGTCGGAAGCGGTGACCGGCGAGAAGATTACGGTTTCGGCGCCGTTCTTTAACAGCGTCAGCCTTCCCCTCGGCCTGGCTCTCTTAATACTCACGGGTGTCTGTCCGTTAATTGCGTGGCGAAAAGCATCGATCAGAAATTTCCGCCGGAATTTCCTTTACCCGCTGGCAGCGGGATTGCTGACGGGATGTGTCGGTCTCCTCTTGGGAGTCCGCAGTCTTGTTCCACTCGTTTTCTTTTCCGCCTGCGGCTTTGTCTTGGCGACGATCGTTTTCGAGTTTTACAAGGGTGCTCGTGCCAGGCAGGTCATCAGGCCGACGGGCTTCCTGACCGCGCTCAAAGATCTCAGCTTGATGAACAAGCGTCGCTATGGCGGATTTGTGATTCATGCCGGCGTTGTCCTGGTTTTTTTCGGTATCGTTGCCAGTTCCTTTTTCCGTATCGAAGAGAATTTCAACGTTCGTCAGAACGAGTTCTTCAAGATTGGCGATTACACCTTGGCCTTTAAGGGTCTCAGCCAGCGATCGGACCCCGAAAAAGATGTCGTGATGGCCAGGCTGGATGTCCTCAAGGACGGTAGAAAGATCGACGAGCTTCAGCCGGAAAAGCATTTCCACCACAAGAGCGAGCAACCGATGACCGAAGTCTCCATCCGTCCTACGTTGAAGGAGGACTTGTATGTAGTCCTCGCCGGGTGGGATGAACAGGGAGTCGTCTCCTTTCATGTTTTCGTGAATCCGATGGTCCAGTGGATTTGGATTGGAATCGGGATCATGGTGCTCGGTGGCCTGTTTGTCATGTTCCCCGACACCAAACCGCTGGCACAAGCGGGCCGGAAGTCCGAAGAGGAGGCGAAGGATGTTGCGGCTTAAGAAGGTCGTTGCGTCGGCCTGCTTGCTCATAGGTTTGACGGCAGTCGGCTTGGTGGCCCAATCATCGGATGACAAGCAGCGTGTCTCAACGCTGACCAACAACCTGGTATGCACTTGCGGCTGCGCGAACATAATTGTTGCCAGTTGTGATTGCGGCCAGGCGGCAGAGATGAGAAAGGAGGTCGCGGCGTTTGTGCAAGCCGGCAAGACGGACGCCGAGATCTACGAGGCCTTTGAGAAGAAATACGGGCCGGCGGTTCTTGGCGCTCCCAAGCTCCAGGGGTTCAATATCCTGGCTTGGGTGCTTCCTTTTGTCGGACTCGCCGCGGGGGCGGTTCTGGTCATCGTTGTCGTGAAGAGGCTCCGACCGAGTATCCCGGAGCCAGAGACCGCGGAAGCCAAGCCGCCGGAAATCGACGAAAAATACCGAAGACTCCTGGAGGAAGAACTGAGAGAGGAATAAAAGACACGACCAAGGTCTCCGAATCAGTCCCTTGTGTCCTTTGAGTCCTTTGAGTCTTTTGAGTCTTTTGAGTCCTTTGGGTCCTTTTGGTCCTTTTGATAACACCATGCCGCAAATTATTGCTCCACTTCTTTTCATTGCCGCGATAATCTATGTGGCCTACCCGCTCCTTTCCGAGAAGGTTGCAGGAGAGCAGGTGGCGCCGGAGGAGAGCCCGCGAGAGCGTCTTCTGGACGAAAAAGACGAGATCATCTCGAATTTAAAGGACATCGAGATGGACTACAGGATGGGAAAGCTCTCGCTTCAAGATTACAACCAGCTGCGAATCGACTTTGAACGCCGCGCCGCCGAGGTTTTGAAGAAGCTCGACGAAACGAACGACTGAGAAAAGAATGCCGCCAGCTTCCGCCCCTCCAGCACCCCTCGTCAGGCTGGTCAACCTTACCAGGAAGTTTGGACCCGTAACCGCCGTAAAGAACATCAGTCTCGAGATCCGGCCGGGTGATTTCATATCGATTTTCGGACCAAACGGGGCAGGGAAGTCTACGCTGCTCAAAATGGTTGCCTCGCTGCTTTCCCCGACCAGCGGCAAGATCACCTTTTCACCGGACGGTTCATCCCCAAACCGCCGAGAAGTGGGCTACGTATCACATCAGACCTTGCTTTACAACGAACTGAGCGGGCGGGAAAATCTTGTCTTTTACGCCCGGCTTTTCTCTTTGGCGGATCCTGATGAGGCGGCATCCAGGATGTTGTCGAAGATGGGTCTCATGGAAGCCGCTGACCTTCCCGTGCGGGGCTATTCGCGGGGTATGAAGCAGCGGTTGACGCTGGGACGGGCGCTTCTCCACGAGCCGCGGCTGGTCTTGTTGGACGAGCCTTACACCGGGCTTGACCAGCATGGCAGCCGCATTTTGACCAGGATGTTACTGGGGCTGCGGGAAGAGAAGCGTACGGTCTTGATGGTGACACACAGCTTGGCCGAGGGACTGGAGCTGTCGACCCGGGTGATCATTCAGAACCGGGGGCGGATCGTCTTTCAGGCGGATCGCGAGTCGGTTGATCAGGCCGACTTTGAAAACCTGTATTTTGAAGCGGTTGAGCGCTAAGAACAGACATGGGACAACTGAAGCTGGTCTGGTTGCTGGCGATCAAGGATCTGAAGATTGAGTATCGCTCCCGTCAGGCTTTTCTCACGACGCTTTTCTTTGCCGCCTTGATTCTCGTCGTTTTTAATTTCGCTTTCGATCCGGGGAGTGCATCGACACGAGACGCTTCCCCCGGGATTCTCTGGGTAGCCCTGCTTTTCCCCGGCATGATCCAGTTGAACCGGTCGTTTCAGTCGGAAACGGAAGAAGGAACGTTGCAGGGAATCGTTCTTGCTCCCGTTGATCGGGGAATCCTGTTTCTTGGCAAGGTCCTGGCCAACTGGCTTTTCCTGCTGGCAATCGATCTGCTGATTTTGGCGGTGTTTATCGTATTCTTCAATTTCGCTCCCGATCCCAGTTTCTTGTGGGTGATTCTTTTTATGTTTTTGGTAGGGGCGGGGTTCAGCGCTGTGGGCACCGTCTTTGCGGCAATGGTGACCAATGTCAGAATCAGGGAGGTCCTGCTTCCGATTTTGCTTTTCCCGATCATCGTCCCTATAATTCTGGCAGCCGTGAACGCGACCCGTGAAGTATTGATTCATCAGGATTTTTCGACGGTCGAACGCTGGCTGCAGCTGGTGGTCGCGTTCGATGTCATTTTTCTGGCGGCTGGGTTCCTGGTCTTCGATTATGTGGTTGGAGAGTAGCTCTTATTTTCAGCAGCGAGCCGATCGGTATCTGAAGTGGGCGGCGTGGCTCCTTGTCCCGCTATACCTGGTTGGAGTGGCGGCGCTGTATGCTGCCTTCATTCATGCTCCTACCGAACGTACCATGGGTGAAGTACAGCGGATTTTCTACTTCCACGTGGGAGCCGCCTGGACCGCGTTTTTGGCCTTTTTTGTGGTCTTCGTCGCCGGGATTGCGTATTTATGGCGTCGGAACCTGTTCTGGGACGAACTCGGGGCGGCATCGGCCGAGGTCGGAGTTGTGTTTACCACCATCGTTCTGACCACCGGACCTATCTGGGCTCGTCCCATTTGGAACACGTGGTGGCCCTGGGGGGATCCCCGGGTAACGACGACGCTGGTACTTTGGCTTATTTACGTGGCCTATTTTGCCCTGCGATCGAGCTTGCCCGCGGGCGAAAAAAGAGCGCGACTGGCTGCCGTTTTCGGCATTATCGGCTTTATCGATGTTCCCATCGTGTTCCTGTCGGTCCGGTGGTGGCGGACCATTCATCCGGTGGTGATCACACGCTCGGAAGTTCGGCTCGAGCCGGAGATGGTGCAAGCGTTGCTGATTGCCGTCGCCGCCTTCACAATCCTTTATTTCACCCTGCTGCTCACGAGAACAGCGATGCGTCTGCAAGACGCTGCCTCGGAGGAAATCATGCAGGCAGTCCGCGAAAGGAGTGACTAGCCACATGAACAGCTATCTTTTCGCCGGATACGCGGTGATCTGGACAGTCCTTTTAATGTACCTGCTGTACTTGAACAAGAAGCAACGCCAGCTTTCGAAAAGATTGAAAAGTCTGTCAGAGACGCTCAACAAGGAACACCTGGAAGAGTAGCGGATTGGAAAATCCGAGCCGTACCGATGGCAGCCGGGGCCCCACTGTCGCCCGAGATAAACACCTATAATACCTGTGATGAAACCAGTCCTCTGCGTCATTTCGACAGTCTTCTACTTCGTTACGGTCCTTCACGGCGAATCCGCAAAGCCCCGATTTGTTACCTTCTCAGCTAAGGAAAAGAGCGGTATCTATTTACGGAATCTCAAGATTTCTGAAGTAAGGCTTTTCGTGGACGATCAGCCGGTTAAAGTTTCCTACCTGGGTTACAAGAACGTCGAGACGGCTATTGCTTTCGTGCTCGAGAACAGTCCTCGCACCGCTCCCCACACCGTTAGCATGCCGCAGTGGGGCAAGATCAATCCTTTGGACCAGATTCGATATCAGCTTGTTGGCAGTTATTTTGATCAGCTTGTCAAGAACGGGGTAGTGCTTATAGCCGAGTTCTCGAAGGACATAAGGCTTCTTCAAGATTTTACGAACGACGAATTTGAACTGGAGAACGCGGTTTCTCGCATGCAGCCGAACTCGATGGAACTGATGCCCGAGAACATCGAGATCGGGCGCGCCATTGCCTTCGGGCTCGAGCAGCTGAAGCACCGGCCTGAGAAACGAAAGATACTGGTGCTGGTCACCAGGACGGTGGACCGTGAATCGTACAAGAACATGAAGGAGTACCAGGAGACCTTGCGTCGCTCCGATATTGATCTTTACGTGATCTCCTTCGCTTCCCGTTTCCCTCCCAGTCACGGAACGACTTTTGAGGAAAAACAGAACCGGTATTTCTTTCTCCAGCTGGTGAATGAAACGAGCGGAAAACTCTACTTATCCGGCGAGTACGCTTTCATTTCGGAGTTTACGGATGACCTGCGCACCCGGCTCGAGCATACTTACACCCTGGGATTTTACCCCCCTGAGACCGGCGGCGAACCAACCGACCACAAGATAAAGATTGTTGTCCGCAACGAAGACGTCGAAGTGACCCATCGGGGAAAGATGATCTGGTAAGAGGGAACGGAGTCGTTTCCGGTGCTGATAGTGCCACTGTCGCTAATCTTGACAGCATTACACTCAAATCTTATATCGGCCGTATACTAAAGGCAGGCTTCTAACATAGGCTTCTAAAAGAGCTTCTAAAAGAGGAGGTTAATAGAATGGCCAAGATTATCGGTATCGACCTCGGGACAACCAATTCGGTTGTCGCGGTGATGGAGGGCGGTGAGCCGACCGTCATCACGAATCCCGAAGGTAGTCGCTTGACACCCTCGGTTGTGGCCGTCACCCGTAGTGGAGAACGGCTTGTGGGCCAGGTGGCCAAGCGCCAGGCGGTAACCAACCCGGAGAACACGGTCTACTCGATCAAGCGGTTCATGGGACGTAAGTACGACGAGGTGCCTGAAGAAATCGGCATGGTGCCTTATAAAGTTGTTCGCGCCTCAAACAATGATGCTGCCGTGGAGTTGGGTGGAAAGGTTATGTCTCCGCCTGAAGTCTCCGCAATGATTCTACAAAAGCTCCGATCTGCGGCTGAGGAGTATCTTGGCGAGAAAGTGACTCAAGCCGTGATCACGGTCCCCGCCTATTTCAACGATTCTCAGCGCCAGGCGACCAAAGACGCGGGCCGGATTGCGGGCTTAGAGGTGCTTCGACTGGTGAACGAGCCCACGGCGGCGGCACTCGCGTACGGGCTGGATAAGAAGAAAGATGAGACTATCGCTGTCTTTGATTTTGGGGGCGGAACTTTCGATATTTCGATTCTGGAAGTGGGTGAAGGAGTGGTTGAGGTCAAATCGACCAATGGCGATACCCACTTGGGCGGCGACAACCTGGACCAGCGACTGATCGATTGGATCGTCGAGGAGTTCAAGAAGGATCAGGGAATCGATCTCTCTAAAGACAAGATGGCGTTGCAGCGCCTCAAGGAAGCGGCTGAAAAGGCCAAGATGGAGCTGTCAACCACTCAGGAGACGGACATCAACCTGCCTTTTATCACCGCCGACGCGAGCGGTCCGAAACATCTGAACATGAAGCTGACTCGGGCGAAGTTCGAGCAGCTGGTTGAGGATATTCTGCAACGAACGCTGGAACCCTGCCGCCAGGCTCTTAAAGATGCAGGGCTGAATCCCGAGGATATTGACGAAGTTGTTTTAGTGGGCGGTTCGACTCGTATTCCGCGGGTTCAGCAACTGGTGCGCGAGTTCTTCAAGAAAGATCCTCACAAAGGGGTCAATCCGGACGAGGTCGTGGCCGTTGGCGCCGCGGTCCAGGCGGGAGTCTTGGGTGGAGACGTGAAGGACTTGCTGTTACTGGACGTGACACCTCTTTCGCTGGGAATTGAGACCCTGGGTGGGGTGTGCACGGTCCTGATCCCACGCAACACTACGATCCCGACGCGCAAGAGCGAAACATTCTCGACTGCGGCCGACAATCAGACGTCTGTGGAGATCCACGTCCTGCAGGGGGAGCGGCCGATGGCACGTGATAACAAGTCGCTCGGTAAGTTCCACCTGGTCGGCATTCCGCCAGCACCGAGGGGTATTCCGCAGATTGAGGTTACCTTTGATATTGATGCCAACGGCATCTTGAACGTTAACGCCAAGGATCTCGGAACCGGCAAAGAGCAGAAAATCACCATTACCGGCTCAAGCGGTCTGAACGAGAACGAGATCGAGCGTATGGTCAAGGAAGCGGAGGCGCACCGCGAGGAAGACAAGCGGAAGAAAGAGGAAATTGAAGCTCGCAATCGGGCCGACAATCTGGTCTACAGCACCGAGAAGATCCTCAACGAGAACCGCTCCAAGATCAGTGAGCAGGATGCCCGGGCTATTGAGGAAGCCTTGGCGGATACCAAGAAGGCCATAGAAGAGGGTGGTGTCGATCGGATCAACCAGGCGGTTGAGCGCCTGACGCAGGCGTCGCATCGGCTGGCCGAAGTCATGTACCAACAGACGGCTCAACAGCGTCCGCCAGAAACGGGACAGCCGGGCGCTGCCGACACGGGCGCGGGTAAGAAGGACGATGTGATCGACGCCGAGTACGTTGACGTGGACGAGAAGAAGTAAGACAAAGACAAGGAGTCAGGAGTCACCAGGAGTCGCAAGGCAGGAGTCGGAAGACAGTGACACATTCTGATTTCTGACTCCTTCGTCCCAACTCGTCAATCGTGGAAAACACATGGCAGTGAGGGATTATTACGAAGTACTGGGTGTGAAGCGAAACGCCTCCGAAGGGGAAATCAAGAAGGCCTATCGGCGGCTTGCTCGCAAATATCACCCCGATGTGAATCCTGGTGATAAGCATGCCGAGGAGCGTTTCAAGGAGATCCAGGAAGCCTACAACGTCCTGAGCGATCCCGAGAAGCGGAAAACTTACGATCGGTACGGCTTTTACCGGGAGGGGCAATCCGGACCAGAAGCAGGACCGGGGGCCGGTTTTCCAGGCTTCGACTTCGATTTCTTCGGCGGCGGGGAAGCTTCGGGGGGGCGGAGCTTCAGCGACATTTTCTCGGAGCTTTTTGGCGGGCGAAGAACTCGAAGCGAGCCCCGGGCGGGAACAGCCGAACCGGGCCGGGACTTGGAGTACCACGTAACGATTTCGTTCATGCAAGCCATTAAGGGAACGGAAGTTCCGATTAATGTGACGCACCGGGAAGCCTGTGCGCGCTGTGGAGGGTCGGGCTCGGTTTCCGGGTCTCGAACTGTGAGCTGCCCGACCTGCGGAGGCAGGGGCCAGATCCAGCAGGCTCACGGTCCCATGCGGTTTTCGGTGACCTGTTCCCGGTGTCGTGGCTCTGGCCGGATTCGAGTAGGCGACTGTCCCGTTTGCAACGGGTCCGGGGCCGTGCAGAAAGCGGAATCCATCACGGTTCGCATCCCGGCGGGAGTCAATAACGGCTCCCGCGTCCGCGTTCCCGGAAAGGGGGATGCAGGCGAATACGGAGGTCCCCCGGGTGATCTATACCTGGTGATCCATGTTCAGCCTCATCATTTCTTTGAAAGGGAAGGGAACGACATAATCTGTCGCGTGCCACTGACCGTGACAGAAGCGGCGCTGGGGGCAAAGATCGAGGTTCCGACCCTTGAGGGGAAGGCATCGATGAAAATCCCGGCCGGCACGCAGAGCGGACAGAAATTCCGTCTTCGCGGGCGGGGTGCTCCCTCTCTCAAGGGTGGAGGCCGAGGGGACCAGATCGTTGAAGTGAGAGTCGTTTTGCCGAAAATCCGGGACGAACGCTCAAAGGAAATCCTGCGGGAGTTTGCGCGGCTCAATCCCGAAGATCCGCGAGCCGAGCTGAAGGTGTGACCATACGACAAAGAAAGCTTTGTCGGTTTTATACGATTTGTGGAGACCGAAAATGGCAAAAAGAAAAGGCGGTTACACGATCAGTGTGGTAGCCGAAATGTATGGCATACATCCGCAGACCCTCAGGATGTATGAACGGGAGGGGCTGCTGAAACCTTCACGAAGCGAAGGGAATACCAGGCTTTACACAGATGCGGATTTAAACCGGTTGGATCTTATAGTGAATCTCACCCGCGAGCTGGGGGTAAATCTCGCTGGCGTCGAAGTCATTCTCAATATGCGTGACAAGATGGAATCTATGCAGCGGGAAATGGCTCAGCTTCTCGACTTTATCCGTCAACACTTTGCCCTTGACGAGGACCTGAATGAACGATTTCGAAATGCGCTGGTGAGAGTCCCTCCCTCGGACCTGGTGCAGGTACGCAGAAGGAAAACTAAGGAGATTTCCGACTGATCGTCAATCCCTCCCCCTGTTCCTGTTCAGCCCTCTGCAGTTCTGTTCGCAGCTTGCCAAAGACACGGCACTGTCTCCGGCCCTCAGGCGGGCCTGTTGTTTTGATCGCTTCCAGGGATGACTCGACCTCTGAAACCAAGCTCCGGGTAACCGTAGGATCGTAAGGGATTCGTACGCTGGGAAGTCCGATTTCGGCGAACACTCGCAGATAGCGGGCGGTAGCCAGGTCGGGACAAGTGATTCTCTTTCGGCCCGCCTTCACCTCGAGGCCGAGCAGCGTTTGCATGATCCTGGCGCGACACTTGCGTCCCCGAAGTGTGACTTCTCGATGTGGTCGTTTGAGAACGCGCTCGGTGTAGAGGTCTACAAGTCGTGCGATCCCCTCGTTCAACAAAACTGGATCGGTCATGGCGTCGCAGTTCAAGGGATATACTTTTAATCAAGAGCCGCCTTACTTTCAACAGGGCGATCAGGTTGTATCACCGGCGCTCCAGTGGGGGCGGGTCCGGCTGCTGGCGAGATGCCACGATTCGTTGCGCCGCGTGCAAGCCGAGAACGCAGTGATAATCCATCTGTGCTAGGATAAGACCTTTTGTGACTGGCGGGGCGATGAATCTGGCTTTGCAGGACCAAATTCTGGGGTTTCTTAAGAACATCGTCTCCTTTCTTTACGAGTTTGCTCTGGCACTGGGAGGCCCGGGTCTCTTCTTCATTGCGATTGCGGACTCCTCCTTCCTTTCAATCCCCGAAGGAAACGATGTCCTGATCGTAGTTCTATCGACGGGGCAGCCGTGGACGGTCATGGTCTACTACGCGAGCATGACGATCCTCGGGTCGGTAATTGGCTGCATCTTGTTGTTTACGGTTGGACGCCGGGGCGGCCGCTTCATCAGAAAGCGCTTGAATGAGAAGAGAAGCGCCGACATTCAGCGAGCTTACGAACGCTGGGGTTTATGGAGCATTATCGTGCCATCCATCTTGCCGCCGCCGACACCGTTCAAGATCTTTGTTCTCTGGGCCGGGATGTTTGGCGTCCCGTATCAGAGGTTCATATTGGCCGTGCTTATCGGGCGCAGCGTCAGGTACTATATGTGGGGTACGCTGGCGGTTCTTTATGGTGAGGCTGCCCGTCATTTTCTGGAGCATAATATTCGGACCGTCGGAATAGTCCTTTTCGTGGTCCTGGTCACCGTCGTTCTGACAGTGATTCTGGTTCGGCTTCGAATGAAAAAATACCGGGGGCAGGAAAACGTTACATGAAGCAGGACAGGTTAGGACTCGGAGCGGTCTTTCTGGCATCGGTTTTGCTGCTCGTAGCTACCGGATGCGAGAAAGTGATTAAAGATCAGCAGAAGGTGGAAGTCCCCCCGGCTTACAAGCAGGCGAAGACGGCGACGCTGGATGAGCTGACGGCCCTGGTGAACGGGCGATATGCGGGCATACAGTC
>DAOTAI010000090.1:0-13505 GCA_035593865.1 Acidobacteriota bacterium | reverse complement strand
GGTTTCGAAGGAGGGCGCGTCAGCGCCCGGATGAAACCCACCGCCCCGGAGCACCCCTCAACCGCGCAGGCCACTTGGGTGGTCCAGCGCGGTGGGTTTCATCCGGGCGCTGACGCGCCCTCCTTCGAAACCCACCCTACGTCTTGATGGTGGAACTGTCCAAGAGACAACTGGTCACGCGAATCAGCCCCATGATGACATTGGCCGAAATCTCCGGGTCCTGGTGCTCGATTCCTTTACGGAAAGTCTCGTACGAAGCATTCGGTATTCGGTTAAGCGCCCGCAGGCGAGTAACGTACGGATGCCGGAGAGGCCATTCACCCAGGTTGCGTGTGCGGAGAAAGTCGCGATAGTCCTCAAGGAGCTCTTCAAGACTGGAACGCGCCACGTTTGTCAGTTTGATTTCGCTCTCCTTGGAGGTCCCCGATGCCAGGCTGCCCTCGATGATGTTCTGCTTGCCGGAACGCGCGGCTTGGATCATCTGATCATAAGTCCGGCTGCGCCTGTCAATGAAACGGTTGCAGAAGTATACCGTTGCGTCATAAACGATCTTTGCTTTCTGGTACGAGAGCAGTTTCTGGTAACCGCCGTGGCGAGGGATGAAGCCGGTCATGGTGATCTCCTGGGGTTAAGAAGGACTCAAAGGACCTAAAGGACCCAAACGACCTAAAGGACTCAAAGGACAAGAGTCTTGGGTCTTTTTTGTCCTTTCTGTCCTTTTCGTCTTTCCCTTACTATTACGCTCGATCCCGAAAATCTACGAAGCAAAATTTCCCGTCAGACGAACCGCCTCCTCGAACACCCTTGCAGGCGTTGCCTCCTGGAACGTCAACACGCGCACGCTATCCCCCAAGGGTCGCCAGATATTCGGGTCGGTCGGGCCGAAGAGGCAGATCAAAGGTGTGCCGACACTTGCAGCCAGGTGTGCTATGCCGCTGTCGTTGGCAATGACGAGCTGACTTGCCTTGATGACGCCTGCTACTTCGAGAAGGGAAGCTTCTCGCAGCAGCGGAATATGTTCCCCTTCAATGTCGGTCATCAATTCTCGAACGGCGTGGGTATCCGCTTCTCCCTCGAGGACGATCACACTTTTGCCGGCGTCTCTCAGCAGCCGAATTGTTTCTGCGAATTGCCGCGGGGGCCAGTTTTTGAGAAGTCCGCCGCTCCCGGGATGAACGACGATCCGGGTGCCGGCGGCGTTCGATCGCAGCAGTCGCTGCACTAACCGTTCCCCCTCTTCCTCCTGTTCGCGACTGAGTTCTACTCGCGGGACGGCTTTTGGCGGGTCAATCCCGAGGGGTTTCAAAGCATCCAGAAATTGGGTGCAAGCATGAAGTCCGTTCGCCTGGGGCATACCCACGAACACGACCCGAGGCGCCAGTGACGACAGCCTTCGTCCGAACTCCGAGTCGGGAGTACCCAGGAAACTCACCACCAGGTCGAATGAAGCCACATAAGAAGCGGCCGGATCTGAAGCCCCTCCGGATTCACTTCCCACGAACAGATGGGCAAAGCATCTTTCATCAATCGAGCGGATCCGGCTGATCCGATCCCCAGCGAGGAGAGCAATAGCCGGGCGTCCAAGGATCTCCAGAGTGGCGTCAGGCCAGCGGGCCCGTAAGGCATCGACCACCGGAAGAGTCAATATGAAGTCACCGAGGCCGCCGCTCCTGATTAAAAGAATCCGACTGGGTGTCATCGAGATCGAGCAATGTCCTCTCGGTAATGCCTTCAACGTGCTAAACTCAAGAGTTTAGCACGGGGGACCATGGCTTTTGAGAAACTGAAGGAGGTATTCCAGGGCCAGATTTTCACGGACGAGGAGACTGTCGGTGAAGTGCAGGCCGATTTTGGCGGTCTGGTAAACCGCACCCCAGCAGCAGTAGCGGTTCCGTCCTCGGTCAAGGATGTGGCGGTCCTGGTAAAGATGGCGGGTGCCGAAGGCTGGACGATTACCACGCGGGGGGCGTCTCATTCTCAGAGCGGCCAGTCGCTTAGCCAAGGTGGCATCCTGCTCGACATGAGTTCGCTGAACCGGGTGGAAAACGTGGGGCGGCATTCGACCTGGGTACAAGCTGGCGCCACATGGAGCGCGGTGGTCCGTGCCTCCCTCGAATCTAACCTTCTCCCGCCGGTGATACCCGGGTACCTTGACGTCACAGTAGGAGGAACACTCTCCGTAGGAGGAGTCGGCGCTTCGAGTTTTCGTCTTGGTCACCAGGCGCTCTATGTCGACGAACTTGAGGTGATCACCGGAGAAGGCCACCTGGTTCGTTGCGCGTCGGATGAGAATGCTGTCCTGTTCAATTGCACACGCGCAGGTCTCGGCCAATTCGCGATTCTCACCCGCGCCAAGATCCAAATGCGGGCCGTCGCTCCCCAAGTTCGCACTTTCTACCTCCTCTATGACGACCTGCCGACGCTGATGCGCGACTGCGAGTTGCTGATGGTCGAACAGCGCTTCGACTATCTCGAGGCGTTTGCGGTTCCTTGCCCGCTTGGATTCAAGAGCATGGGAGAGACCAAGGTACAGTTTGCCGAATGGTTTTACCTCCTTGAATTGTCGATTGAATACGGGCATACGCCTCCACAGGGCGCGCGCCTGCTGGATGGCCTCCATTACTTTCGCCAGGTGCACTCTGAGGATTCCTCTATGCTCGGCTTCGCCACCCGACACGAAGCCATGTACTCCTTCTGGCGCGAGACCGGTGTCTGGTCCTTCGCTCATCCCTGGGTTGAGACCGTCTTGCCGTGGCGAAATGCCGCGCCCTTTATTCAAGGGATATTGCGCAGTCTGCCGCCGAATCTCCTGGTGGGTGGCCAGATTGTCATCCTGCCATTGCCGAAGAATAATGCCGGCCTGCCGTTGCTCATGCTTCCCGAGGGTGAAAGGGTGGTACATTTTGGTCTGCTGCCAGCTGTGCCGCGGCAGTTTCTGCCGATGGTTCTACCGATGCTTTTGAAAGCCAGCGAACTGAGCATCGAGATGGGAGGCAAGCGCTACTTGGCGGGTTGGGTAAACTTCGACCCGAAACAATGGAAAGCCCACTTCGGCGAGCGATGGAGCGATTTGGTTGAGTGGAAGAGATTTTATGATCCTAGGGGAGTTTTGAATCCAGGATTCATTCAGTATTAGAAGCCAGAAGCCAGAAGGTAGAAGCGAAAAGCAAGAAGCCAGAAGCCAGAAGTCAGAAGTTAGAAGCTAGAAGCTAGAAGGCAGGAGGCAGCCGGCAGGAGGTAGAAGGTAGAAGGCAGAAGGCAGAAGCATGTGTCAACTAATGACACGAATGGGTCCAAAGAGACCGAACTGGCTTTTTCGGGGCTTGTTGACTCCTGGCTCCTGGCTTCTGGCTTCTTTGTATTGAGTGGAGCTTTTCTTCTGGCTTCTGGCTTCTGACTTCTTCTTATCGACGACACGATGCTTTTTCGATTCGACGATATCGGCCGTGAATTCGGCGGAGACTGGCTTTTTCGGGACGTTACGGTTCAGTGTAACCCGGGAGATCGTGTCGGCCTGATTGGCCGAAATGGAACCGGCAAGACCACGCTTATCGAATTGATCGAGGGGCGTCAGAATCCGGATGCCGGCCGGGTGTACCGAGCTTCCGGACTTTCTATTTCGCGAGTCGCGCAGATTCCGCAATTCGCCGAAGACCGTACAGTCCGCCAGGAAGCTCTGCAGGTTTTTGCACACCTTCACGCAATGGAGGTGCGGATGCACGAGCTGGAAGGCGAGATGGCCCGAATTTCAGGTCCACTCCCCGATGCTCTGGCCGCCGAGTATGAGGGGCTGCGGCATCGTTACCGCCTGGAGGGCGGATACGATTACCAGGCGCGCACCGAGGCCGTACTGCTCGGACTAGGCTTTGCCAAAGTCGCACTCGATGTGCCGGCAAGCCATTTGAGCGGTGGGCAGCAGAATCGCCTGCTGCTCGCCCAGGCGCTGTTACGCAATGCCGATCTTCTGCTACTGGATGAGCCGACCAATCACTTGGACATCCAGGGTATTCTCTGGCTGACCGAATACCTGCGCCAGATCAAGACCTCTTTTGTCGTAATCAGCCATGATCGTCGTTTTCTGGATCAAGTCACTACCCGAACCTGGGAACTGGAAGCCGGACGTTTGTTTGACTACCCCGCCAACTTCAGCCGATCGCGGGTCCTGAAGCAGGAGAGAGTCGAGTTTGAGCTGAAACAGTACGAGAAGCAGCAGGAATGGAAGGCGAAGACCGAGGAGTACATTCGGCGCAATATAGCGGGACAGAAAACAAAACAGGCTCAATCCCGGCTCAAGAAACTGGAAAAGACCGATTGGCTGGCCCGTCCGCACCAGGATAACCGGGAAATTAAGCTGCGGATCGCGGAGGCCGGCCGCGGCGGATCTCTGAGTCTGCAGATTCGCGATGGACAGATCGGATATGACCCCGCTCGGCCGCTGATAACAGGTGTCAACCTGACGGTGAGAAGAGGAGAACGCCTCGCCTTCGTCGGAGCGAATGGAACTGGCAAAACGACCCTGGTGAAAACCCTCATGGGGGAAGTGCGGCTGCTGGGCGGCACGCTGGAATGGGGTGTGAATAATTATCCGGCCTATTTCGCCCAGTCGCGGGAGCCGGATGACCCGAATGCGACGGTTTACGATCGGCTGCGCGACTTGGATCCCATGTGCCCGGACCTGGAGATTCGCAACCTGGCCGCCAGGTTTCTGTTCCAGGATGATGATGTCTTCAAGAAGGTGTCCCAGTTGAGTGGCGGCGAGCAAAGCCGGCTGGCCCTGGCTCGCTTGTTTTTTCATCCTTCAAATGTGCTGCTGCTTGACGAGCCGACCAATCACCTGGACATCCAGAGTCGTGAGGCTTTGGAAGCCGCGTTGGGTTCCTACGAGGGGACACTGATTGTCATTTCGCACGACCTTTATTTCCTTCGAAACGTCGTCGAGCGTTTCTTCCTGATCCAGGACGGTCGTCTGGTTGAGGTTCAGAGCATCGAGGAGCTCGAGAGGCTGGTCGAGGAGCGTGAGCCGCCCCAGCCAATCCGGACGGAACCAGAAAGGTCCGCAGAGGAGTCTTCAAAACCGTCGGGCCCGTCAAAACCGAGGGGTGGATTGTCGAAGAACGAGCGGCTGAGGCGAGAACGTCGCTTACATGAACTCGAGTCCCAGATTACGGATCTCGAAGCCGCCTTGCGGAAAATCGTTGACCAGCTCCAGCAGGGGTACGAGGACTTTACCGAACTTTCCGAGCAGCACCAGGAGCTTGACCGCAATCTTGCCGAACTTTACCAGGAGTGGGAAGAAGTGATGGCGGAGTTGGGCGCAGAGGGTTGATAAACCGGCCGCGATTCTGCCTGCCTCTCCCCATTCCTTCCTTTTGCCGGTAAGCTGAAAAGAGGACCTTTCGGAGGTAGTTTGCAATGGTCACAAAAGAAGGAAATGCTTTGCGGGCCAGCGATATCATTGGCGCCACGGTGATGAATTTTGAAGATGAGGACCTCGGCAAGATCGAGGATTTCGTTATCGACGGCGAAACAGGCAGGCTCGGCTACGCGGTCTTGTCTTTCGGTGGAGTGCTGGGAATCGGTGACAAGTTGTTTGCCGTGCCCTTTCAATCCCTGATCTGGGATGACGAAAGACGGGAATTTCGGATTCAGGCTCGCAAAGATCGACTGAAAAACGCTCCGGGCTTTGATCCCGAAAACTGGCCAAAGATGGGGGACAGGAAATGGGGCAGCGCGATTCACCAGTATTATGGCGTCAAGCCCTATTGGGAGTGAGACCGGGCCGGTAGCACCTGTTTCAGCGCGGTGGGTTTCCGCCGTAGCCGTAGTAGCCGTGGGGTGGGTTTCGAAGGAGGGCGCGTCAGCGCCCGAATGAAACCCACCGTGCTGGACCAACCACGTGGCCTGCGCGGTTGAGGGGTGCTCAAGGGCGGTGGGTTTCATCCGGGCGCTGACGCGCCCTCCTTCGAAACCTACCCTACGTCGGAAACCTGTCCATTCCTTCCCGTATCGTCAGTGAAGCGAACGCCGCCGCGTCCCGGATCGCACATCCGCCGGTGTCGTTGTTGAAATAAACGAAAACATCCTCGTCACGGTGCCAAAGTTGGGATGCCAACTTCGCCCTGTCTTCCAGCGTTGCGATCTTGTAACACGGAAGAGGCCGACCCTCACCCTGATGCATTCTCAGATAGCCCCAGTTGCTAGTCCGCCATGCCGGCGTGAGGAGGCGGCCAAGACGATCAGCCAGGCACAGCGCCGCGTCATGACGGGCGAGCAATCGCCTGACCTGTTCGTCGTACCACGATTCATGACGGAACTCGACGGCTACTTTGACATCGCCGGGAAAGGCGGACAGGGTTTGTACCAGCCGCTCGTCATTTCGAGCAAAACTGCCGGGAAGCTGCACCAGAATCACGGCAAGCTTGCTTCCCAGCCCTGAACAACGCTCCATCAGTCGCTCTACGGGCTCCTTGGGGTCTTTCAGTTTCTTCATGTGTGTCAGGAATCGACTGGCTTTTACCGCGAAAAGGAAATGGTCGGGAGTCTCCTGGGCCCACTTCTCGAAAACCGATCGCTCTGGAAGGCGATAAAAGGTGGCATTAATCTCAACAGTCCGAAACTTCGTTGAATAGAAGCTCAACAAGTTCGATGTCCCGGGCGGGTAAAAGTCCTTCGCCCAGTCTTTGTACTGCCAGCCGGAGGTTCCTACGTGAACAGGCATGGAATCCTCGAGTTTTCGGTCACTCACTTAAAGAAATGACACGGCCGCGTCACTGAACCACCGGGTTTTCGACCCCGAAGCGCTCGAATAAGAAATCGCGTTTTGTCCCAATCGGGACAAAAAGCCAAGCCGTCCCGCAATTTAACCCAATCCTTCCCGGAGACTGTCACACTCGCCCTATGTCGGCGGGAGGGGCTCTTTAATGGTCAGGAAGGTATTCAGAGGCGGGCTTGTTACTGTCTGGACCTGGCCTGACGGCCATGTGATCTCGAGCCGATCCAGTCGGGAGACACTACCCAGGCCGAAGGTTAGAACGGGCTCGCAGGCGGACAGGTAGGACCGTCCCGAGCAGAGCATGCGTGTCCAGCTGTTCTTTCCAGCGACTGCCTTTACCACGGCGCCGTAGCCATCCCGGTTACTGACCGTCCCAACCAGCCGCAGGCGTATCCAGCTGTGCGGTTTCGCGTTGTTGCGCCACAGCTTGGCGCGCAGTCCATTTTGCGTGACGATTACATCGAGATCTCCGTCCCCGTCGATATCGGCGCAAGCCAGGCCCCTTCCCACCAGCGGCTCGGCCAGCGGACTACCAGGAGGATTGTCAACCTGTCGGAAGCTCCCCTGGCCCTCATTACGAAACAGGTGGCTGGGCTGGGCATATTGCTGAAGACGCTGAGTCTTGCTGATCTCGGGTTCAATGTGCCCGTTGACGATCAATACATCCAGAAGGCCGTCGCCGTCGTGATCCAGGAACAGGGTGCCAAAGGCGAGGGTCATCAGTGTGGGCAAACCGATGCCCGCCTGAGGAGCGTCGTCAACAAAGTAGCCACCCTCAGAGCCGCGATACAGGGCGCTCATCTCTTGTGAGAAGTTGCCTATCAGGATGTCCGCATAGCCGTCCGCATCGAAATCTCCTGTGTCGATGCCCATTCCGCCCCTGGTTGCCCCTGACTCGCTGTACGCCATTCCCGTGATGACGCCGCTTTCTGTGAAGGTGCCATCCCGGTTGTTGATGAAGAGAAAGTTCCGGAAAGTGTCGTTGGCCACAGCAATATCGGGCCAGCCGTCGTGATTGTGATCCAGGATGGCCACACCAAGCGTTTTGCCGTCTGGAATCCAGATGCCTGACGATCGGGTTACATCCTTGAATTTACGCCCTCCGAGGTTCTTGTACAGACGATTGCTTTGTCCCTGATAGGCCTCTGGAGTGCAATAGACTCGATGAACGCCATCCGGGCTGCAGGGTATATCCGTCTCTCGAGTCCACTCGACATAGCGGCCGATAAAGAGATCCAGGTAGCCGTCCCGGTCGTAATCGAGAAAAGCAGCGCTGGAACTGAAACCGGGCTCGCCGAGACCCACCCTGTCGGATACGTTCTCAAATTTACCGTTCCTGAGATTGCGATACAGGCGGTCCTCATCAACCCCGCTGACGAACAAGTCTATAAAGCCGTCATTGTCATAATCACCAACGGCGACTCCCATGCCGTACATCGGCTGGTCCAATTGTGCCTCGGCCGTCACATCCTTGAAGCGCAGGCCCCCCAGGTTCCGGTAAAGCGCGCCGGTAGCGGCCTTCGGGCCGTCGTGAGGAGGCTTCAGACTCGCTCCGTTCACAAGGTAGATATCCGGCAACCCGTCATTGTTATAGTCGAAGAAAGCCACGCCGGAACCCATGGTTTCAGGCAAGTACTTGCGCGGAGAAGCGTCGTTGAAATGCTTGAATCTCAAGCCGGAGTAATCGGTAATGTCCGTGAACAAGAAGTCGTCGGCAGGAATCGAGTCGGAGGGTTTTCCGACCGCGGTCTCTTCATGCGTTGAGGTGCGCGAATCGGGTTCTCGTCCAGCTGCCTCTTCCGAGCCGGCCGACGGAGTTTCCTCGGGCTTTGCTGTCGACGCCGGATCTTCGCTTCTGCTGGTGCAGGAGGCGAGAAAAAGAACCAGGATAAGGAAAAGTAAGGCCGCAACTCGTCTCACGTCCGTGCTCCTGTTCCGGCCAGTCCGTGCTTCTTGAGAAAGTAAGAAAGGTTACGCTCGTCGATGCCCAGCAGTCGGGCGGCTTCGCGCCTGACGCCTTGGGATCGAGCCAGGGCCGCCTGCAGGATCCGACGCTCCTCCGCCGCCAGGGCGCTACGCAGGTTCAAGTCCTGTGGTTCTTCGCGATCCGGCGCGGGACGCCCAGTTTTCGTCAGGCCGAAGGGGAGGCTCTCGGGCATCAGGCTCGGGCCGGTCTCAAGCAGGACCGCCCGCTCGATAACGTTACGCAACTCGCGTATGTTCCCCGGCCAGCGGTAAGACTCCAGGATCTTCATTGTCTCCGGATGGAAGGAATGCACTGGCCGTGCCAGTCTGGTCCGGAACTCCTCGAGGAACGTTTCGGCCAGGATTGGAATGTCTTCCTTTCGCTCGCGCAACGGAGGTATTTCTATGGTCATAACATTTATGCGATAGAAAAGGTCCTGGCGAAAACGTCCCGCATCTACTTCTGCCTGCAAATCCACGTTGCAGGCAGCCACGAGACGCACGTCAACGGCGGTCGGGTTACTGTCGCCGACCCGCTCGAAAACACCGTCCTCCAGCACGCGCAGCACTTTTGCCTGCGCCGCTGGCGGCATCGACGTGATTTCGTCCATAAACAGCGTCCCCTGGTGCGCGATACGGAATCGTCCTTCGCGATCAGCGGTTGCACCAGTGAAGGCGCCTCGACGGTGGCCGAAAAACTCGCTTTCAAACAGGTCGATCGGAATAGCGGCGCAATTGACCCTGACAAACGGTTTCTTTGCCCGACGACTCAACTGGTGAACCAGGCGAGCCACCTCTCCTTTCCCGGTTCCTGATTCGCCGAGCAGAAGTACAGTCGTGTCGGCAGGTGCAGCCGCCTCCACCAGCCTCAACACCTTTTTCCAGCCGGCGCTCACGCCAACGGGCCCCGATGCCCCGGGTTTGCGGCCTTCGTTCGAACGGAAGTAATCCAGTTCGCGCCTCATGGTGCTCTGGTTAAGTGCCCGCTCGATCGTCAGATCCAGCTCTTCCGGAGTTGATGGCTTGAGGAGATAATCGAAAGCTCCCGCTTTCATGCATTCGACAGCGGAGGGAACGGTACCGTGTCCGGTCAGAACGATGACCGGCACCGTCGATTCGGTTTCAGCCAGAGATCGAAGGAAGCCAAGTCCGTCGATACCCGGCATTCGGAGATCGGTGATGACGACGTCGACTCCCTGCAGAGCGCCGGAGGCCAACACCTGTTCGGCGCCTGAGGCTGTTCGGACCATGTAGCCACGCCGCCTCATGACGGTGGCGAGCGAGTCGCGCACGTAAGCTTCATCATCGATGATTAAGACCGTGCCCTTACAAGTGTTTCGTGAGCTCATAGCATGCCTCTGCGCCCTGAGTAACCGGGGCCATCACGGCCCCGGAATGGACATTGGGGCACGCCGGAGGCGTGCCGCATCTTTTATAACGCGCCCATAAGGTGTTCCTCGTCTTTACACGATTGTGTCGTTTCGCCAATGTCCAGCCTGGGGCCATTACGCCCCCGTTAAGAATACCAACAACAAGGCAGATACCAGGACGATCGTCCGGGACCATCATTTCCGTTGAGTTGCCTCCGCCCCTTCTTCCGTAGCCTCTCCGGCTATCTCCGTCTGCCCGGGTTCGGCCATCAGGGGAATCTCTACGGTAAATTCCGCTCCATGCCCATCAGTCCGGTTCGCCGCTCGCACTTCCCCGCCGTGGTCGCTTACGATCGAGTGACACAGGGAAAGGCCGAGTCCGGTTGAACCCCGCATTGAGAAAAAGGGCTCGAAGATCCGCGGGAGAGCCTCCTTCGGGATCCCAGGCCCACGATCGCTGACTCGAAGCCGAGCCTTGCCATCGAAGACATTCAGCGATACTTCCACAATCCCGTCCTGCTCCTGATACTCACAGGCGTTCAAAACCAGGTTCAGAACCACCTGCCCCAACGTGATTGGGTTGCCTTGGATCACGAGTTCATGGTCGGGAACAGCAAGCTCCATTCGGACGTGTCGAAAAGCGGGATTAGATCGGACGAAATCGAAAGTCTCGCGGACGATGGCGGTTAAACTCACCGGCTTCTTAGGAGTTCTTCCCGGATCGGAAAGCGCGAGAACCTGGCGTGTGATTGCAGCCGCCCGATCCACCCCTTCACGGACTCTTGCTGCCAGTTCCAGGCAGCCCTCGTTACGCTGTTCCCGCAAGTCCTCTTCCAGAAGGCTCAGATAGTTGCTGATCCCTTCCAGGGGATTGTTAATTTCATGGGCGAGTCCGGCGGCCAGGCGCCCGACGCTTGCCAACCGCTCACTGTGCAGCATCTGGCGCTCCAGTTCCCGTACCTCTGCCTGATGACGATTTTCAGCCTCCAGCAGAGCCGATCGACGAACCTGTCGAAAAGCCAGGATTCCTAACACGAGCGTAAGGCTCATCACGACCAGGTTCAGGATGATTGTAGACCGATAATGGGCCGCCAGGTTGGCCATTGAAGAGATAAGCTGGCTTTGGTCTTCGGTCCGGATCAGCGTCCACTTAATCGGGTCGCTCCAGTGTTCGTCTCGAATCGGAACAACCGCAACCAGCGAGTCCTCCGTGGCCGGCTGCACCTGCCCGACTTCGCCCAGCACAATCTTCAGCTTGCTCTCGCTCCCCGGCGCGACGACGGTAAGCAGGTCCTTGACAACAAGCAGCGTCTCGAGCATGCCGTTTTCGGGCGGACCTTCGGCGACCGGCCATTGACTGGCCCAGAAATCACCGCCGCTGCGAGCGGGAGCAGGGAAGTCGCCGGGAGGCAAAAGCACCGGCACGCCCTCCCGCCGTGCGGCGACAACCACCGCCTTTCCCGTCCCATCACGCAGCACCATGCGTGCAACCTCCGGGCGTGCCTGGAGGTATCTCAGGAAGTTCCCTTCAACATCCAGTCGCCCCCATCGCTTTACCAAGGGATTCGGGTTTGACAGGACTTCGAGAGCAGTGGATTGGGGGGGAGACTGGGAAAGAAACAGAAATTCGCCACGCAGGTTGGCGAGCAACGCCTCAATCGATTTTGCCTGGGCCGTCGTCTGCAACTGCAGGTCTTGAACGGCCATCTGTTGGAAGTTGTGCCTTGCGACCAGGATGAACCAAACGGCCGCGCAGTTGATCGCGAGAAGGACCGCAAAAAGCAGGACCGTTATCTTTATGCCAGACGTGTCCGTCCGGAGGTGCTCTCGCAGCCGCTTCATAAATTCTATGAGAAGATATCATTAAGTGGCAAAGGTTTACAACTCGGGGGCCGGGAGGATCAATGGTGCCAGCATCCTTGTGCTGGCATGCCGGAAAGCTGCCGGGATCGAAAGTTTGCAGTACCGGCTTTAGCCGTGCTTTAGCCGGGCAGTTTGCCCAGCGGTCAGTTGTTGCCACCTGAGCGATTTAAGGCCCGGCCAAAAGGCGGGACTACAAACGGTCACATAAAAATTACGATAATCCAAAAAAGTGAAGTTACCCGGCCCCGGAAGAGGCTTTACGTGATTACCGTAACTTATTTGAGAACCATGAATTACAAAAATCCACCGACAGTCGGGCACGCGATTTGCTCTCCAATTTCCTAAGTCGTATACCCTGAATTGCAGCTGAATAACAGCCTTCTATAACCAACTGCCGGGTTGGCCCTGGCGGTTTCGCCGCTTCTACGCGGTTTTGAAGGACTGAGAAATATGCCTCGCTGGTTATCGGTTACGCTGGCTTTACTGGTTGTTAACAGCGCCTACCTTTACAGCTTTGACTCGCCGACTATTTTCTATGTCGCGAACGTTCTTCTGCACCTGGGCGTGGGCGTGGCCCTGCTGGTCGGCATCGTCATATTCTGGCGCAGTTCCCTGGCTGGCCTCGGCTGGCCGGCTCGATTAGGTATCCTGCTCGTTTTCGCTGGCGGGCTGCTGGGTCTCGCCCTGGTCTGGACCGGCAACACCCGGCCGTACCAGTGGCTACTTTGGACGCATATCGCCGTGGTCAGTGCAGGCTTTTTACTGCTGACGGCACTCGCGATCGTATCCGGGCCAGCACGGCGATTGCTGGTCGGGGCGCTGGCTGTCGGGCTGCTGTTGCCGCTGGGCGTCAGGTCGTGGCGCCAGTATTACCCTGACCCATTGCAGCAGATCGTCAACCCGCTGGTTGTTCCGACGCGAATGGAAGAAGAAGGGGCTGGTCCGGAAAGCCCGTTCTTCCCATCGTCGTCCAATACCAACGTCAATCGCACCATTCCGTCAGACTTCTTTATGAAGCCGGAGTCGTGCGCAAACGAGGGCTGTCATCCTGATATCTACAAGCAATGGCATTCAAGCGCTCACCACTTCTCTTCCTTCAACAATCAGTGGTACCGGAAATCGATCGAATACATGCAGGATGTTATCGGGACGAAGCCGTCCAAGTGGTGCGGCGGCTGCCATGACCACGCGGTTTTCTTTAACGGGATGATGGACCAGCCGATCAAGGAGCAGATCGACCGGCCGGAGGCTCATGCCGGCCTGACTTGCACGTCATGCCATTCCATCGTTCACGTGGGCAGCACCATGGGAAATGGCCACTTCGTCATCGAATACCCGCCGCTTCATGACCTGGCAACCAGCGACAACCGCCTGATCCGGGCCGTCCACGATTTCGTGACTTACATTGATCCCGGGCCTCACCGCAAGACTTTCCTGAAACCGTTTTTCAGGGAACAGACCGCCGAGTACTGTTCCTCCTGCCATAAAGTTCATCTGGACATTCCGGTGAACAACTACCGGTGGCAACGCGGATT
>DAOTAI010000089.1:8105-13677 GCA_035593865.1 Acidobacteriota bacterium | reverse complement strand
GCCACAAGTCAATTCGAGCCTTCTCTTTGCTGACACCGCGAGGCCAGAGCCGGTCAACCAGAATCCTGGTTCCGTCCGACTCCTCAGGTTCTTCATAGACTCGTTTGATCTTGAGCGGCTCCATGGTTGAAACAAAAACCCAGCACCTGGTTAATGTCGTCCTCGACGGCTGGCGCCACCCGATCTTGCCGAGGACGAAGGAGAAGATCTGAAGGATCCGCTATGTCCGCCGCCTCTCTGCACACGGTACGAGCTACCGCCGGGCGAAGAGCGATACGAGGGAGAAGCCTGGTACCGCGGCTGCGAACTCTGGAGTCGCGGCTGTGCCTGGCTCTCACGCTGATACTGTCTCGGGCTCTCGCGCTGGAACGATCGTGGCGTTTCTCGCTGAATCCTCGGACTTCGCAGAATCGACTGACTCTCGGAGTTCCTCTCTGGACTCCGGGAAAAACTTGGTGTGGTCCGCGGAATTTCACGAGGCGTTTCCCGAAATTGGCGTTCGCTCTGACTCGGCCCTTCGCGCCGTGGAGCAGCGATAGTGTCGTTCGCTTTGTTCGATTCCCGCGGTATGGTAATCACGGTCGGCCCAGATGATCTGACCGAGCCGACCCGACTGGATTCGGAATCCCCTCTCGGTATCGTCATAAAGCGAACCGTTTCCCGAGGCTCCGACGGACCCCGGTTCTGTCCGCTCCCGGATCGCCGTGACGGAGTTGACGATTCCTCCCTGGATCGGCTTGGAGCGGGCGCAACTGATCGTCGCTGCGATGAAGGAGCTTCTCTTGACCGCTCGGGCCGGACCTCACGGCTGCTTCCGCTCCTGGGAGCCGGAGTAACCGACGGTCTTTCGACGCTGCTCTTCCCGCTTTCAATGCGTGAGTTGTCCGTTCGATTCCCAGGGTCGCGCCGATTCGAACTTGCCCCGCCGAATCTCTGCCATTCCCCCTGACTGCGAGGCTCAATGGTGGTCGAACGTTCCCTGGATCCGGCGCCTTCACTCCGGTTGGAATTGAAGCTATTGGCCGGACCATCGAAAGTCCCATTCGGACGACCAGCCGCCGGCTGACTCACGCGGTTTCCATCCGCCGAGGCGACACCCCGTTCGCTTCCTCTGAGCGCTCGGGCCGGGTCGATTCTCTGGACCATCTCCCGCATCGCTGACGCGTTTTCACTAAAGGAATGACGAATCTCAGGAGGAGTTCGACGAGCGAACATGCGTTCGGAACTCTGCCGGAGCGCGCCTCGCGGCGGGCTGACGCTACGGTCGCTGACTCGCAGGCTCTCGCGCGTCGGCACTACGGGCGGACTGCCGGCCACCAGGTGCGCCTGGCGAAGCTGATGCTCATCAATTCGCTGACTCCGACTTCCAATCCGGCCCCTGACGAAGTCGTCCGTCCCTACCGCAGTGATGCTGTTCCGGAGTCGCGGATTGCTGAAGGCGTCTCTGACGTTGAAGCCGTGCGGACGGCCACGTCCGAGCGGCGGGAAGGCGCCGTCGTGATGCACGTTGTAAACATTCGTAACGTTGGTTACATGGACGACGTTGTAGCGATGACGGTGCCGGCCGTACCACGGGTAATAATAGTCGCACGGACCGACCGGCAGCCACCCGATCGAGCTGTAACCGAATCCGAAGCCAAAGGAGAACCTAACCTTGCCAGCGCCAAAGCCGAAAAACGTCACAAAGGCGGGCGCCCAGCGCGGCCGATAGTGACGGTGTACTGGACCCGGCCACCAGTACCAGACGTTGGCGTAGCTAAACCAGCGACCATAGTGGTAAGGCGCCCAGCCCCACGGCTCATACGAAACCCAGGTCCAGCCCCAGTAGGGCTCCCAAACCCAGCGACCTGCTCGATAAGGTGCCCAGTATGGATCGACTGCAGGCCTCCAGACCCAATCGTAACCCGGGATGTAAACCCATCTTCCGTAACGGTCCAAATCATGGGCCCCGGTGTAGTAGGGACTCGTGTACTTCCAACTCCGTGCACTGCGAATCGTATCGTCGCGGTCTTCGTTCCACTCGTCCCACGCATCACGGCCGGGGGCATTCATAACCCGGTACTCGGGGTCATCCTGCGGCCCCCGTACAACCGCCATATCGTTCTTCCCAACACGCAGACTGCCGTCCGAGGTATAAACTTCCGCCTCACCTTTGCGGACGATGACCTCGGTCTCACCTCGCTCGTTCACCTGGATCCTGTAACGACCTTCCTTGAGAGGTCGCATCGCAACGTTAGGCGTATCAATCTCCACATCCGCGTCGTTGCCCTTTTCCACGGTCAGATTAAGGATTCCCCGAGTAAGCTGGATTTGAATGCGGGAATGCTCGAGATCTGCTATGCGCGCTTCAGTCTCTTCACCGATTCGCATTACGTTGGCGTAGTCGAGCTGAACCTCAGTACGCGATCGCGGTCCAGTGGCAATTGTGTCGCCGCTGACAAGGGGCGCATTGACCGTCAGGGCTACCCAGTCGCCGGAATCCCCACGCATTCGCGTGACATCCCCCTTAACCAGGCTGACGCGAGCAACTCCGGGCTCCGGCTCTGAGGTGGCAAAAACCTGGGCCGCTGCGATTAATATGAAAGCTAAGATGAATGAAACAGCATGATTCCTGTTTCTCATGGCTCGACTCCTTCCAATCGCTCGACCAGTTTAGCACGCGGTCAGGCGGGAAGCGGGTTTTACTTCTCTCGCTTCCACTTTCTTAGATGGTAGCGGGAGACCGAAAGTTCAAGGCGGGTAGCAAACCGGGCGGGAACAACTCTCTCAATATATTCAACTTACTACCCGCCTGAAGATGAAACTACAAACACCGATCGGCCACTCGGTTTCCTGCAGGATTTTTCAGGACTTCATGAGCGGATTGCAGTGAAATAGTCGGGTTCTTTTCCTATCTTCCATTTGATATTGCAGCCAAGGCTCGGTTTTTGATCGGGATCTACCGGCCGGCCGCTTAGCACCGCATCAATTGCGTTTCGCAGGTCTTTACCAGTAACGGGTTTATTGTTGCCCGGGCGACTGTCGTCGAGCTGTCCCCGATAAACCAGGCGGCGACTCTTGTCAAAAAGGAAGAAGTCCGGGGTGCAGGCGGCCGTGTAGGCGCGGGCGACTTCCTGGCTCTCGTCGAAAAGAAACGGAAACCTGAAATCCAGCTCTTCCGCCATTTGCTTAAGACGATCCGGAGCGTCGTCTGGATAGGATTCCGGATCATTCGAACTAATCGCCACAATACCCAACCCGGCATGCTCGAAATCTCTTCCCAGTTTTGCCAACTCATACTTGACGTGCTGAACATAGGGACAATGACGACAGATAAACATTACGAGCAAAGCATCCTTATCCGCGAAGGATGCCAAGGTGAAAGTCTTTTGAGAAACAACATCTTTAAGTTCAAAGTCTGGAGCCTCAGTGCCCAACGGCAACATCGTCGAAGCAGTACGAACCATAGTGCCCTCCCAGATATTGACTCTCTATTCTAATTTCTCAATCCTCTATTCTATCCCGCCGATGCCCGCGGATGCCGCCTGCTAGCACGGATAACACGGATAACGCGGATCAGGATGCGGGCACACGCTTAGTCCTTATTCCGCTCTCTCCGCCAACGCACGGTAGTAGTCTTCCACTTGCTTGCGGTATTCTTCGGGCACTTCCTCGTCTTTTGCCAGACGCACATTGTCCCTGCGTGCCTCCTGATTCAGCTCCCGGCTCAACTTCAGCTCGAGGTCCCGAAAACCCTCGATCACCGACTTCTGCAACCGAGCCAATTCGTCCGGGTCCTCCAGCATCCGGGAGGGCGGCATACTTTTCATTCTTTTAAGGATGTCGTTGACCTGCGCGGCAAGATCACGACGATCGCGAAGCTGGCGGGCCAGATCCTGCCCCTCCCGCAGCCGAAGCTGGTACTCCTTCTCAAACTGGCGCATCTGATCCGGAGTCAGACGAGCCCCGCCGCCCCCCGGCGTCCGCTCGCCGAAATTAACGGCATCGCGCCCTCCTGCTGGCCCCCCGGCATGCTGCTCGCCATAACCCGGCTGACCTTGATCAGTTCCCGGACGGCCCCTCCCCGGCTGCCCGGTCTCGCCTTCCTGGCCAGACTGCCCCTGTTGACCTTCCTGTCCCCGTTGTCCTTCTTGTCTCTCTTGTCCCTCTTCTCCTTTTTGTCCACGCTGCGCCCGTTGGTCCTGCGCGCTACGTTCCTGACCCTGTCCTTGCGGGCGTTCCTGTCGTCGCTGCTGCTCCAGCGCCCGTTGGCGCATCGCTTCCAGATCAGACACAAGGTCGCCTGTCCGGTTGAGGGCGTCTTCGAGTCGCTCCTGAGGAGAACGGGCCCGCCCCCCGGCTTCCTGGAGGCTCCTCTCGACATCCGCCATCCGCTCACCAAGTCCGCTGAGCGACTCTTGAATACTGTCCTCCCGTCGCCTCGCGCTGTCGACCATTCCGCGCCTAATCATCTCACGCGCCTGGTCGATTCGGCGCGATAGTCCCTCATCCCTCAGGTAGTTGGCTGCAGACTGCAACTTACGAGAGCCGCTCTCCTTCTGTTGCGCAGCCGCCCTGCGCGCGGCGTCATGAAGCCCCTGCTGCAGCTCGTTGAGACCTTGCTTAAGCTCTTGTTTTTCTCTCAAAATACGCTCGGCGACATCACGCGGGCGCTCCACTCCCCTGGAAGGATCGCCGGTCGGATCGAGACCCTGAATACTTTGAGCAAGCTTCTCGAGATCGGATCTGATGTCCTCCTGCCTCCGGTTCAACTCGGCGGCCCGCTCCTGCAGCCTCTTCACGTCATTGTTGAGGTTGTCTTCGCGAAAGCGATCCATGAGGCGCCGGGCATCGTTGATCCGGTTCAGAGCCCTAGTACCTTGGTTGTCTCCGGAGGACTGCTGTCCTTGAGCCGAATTCTGCATATCCCGGGCAGCCTGCTGCAGTCGACGACTTGCCTGCGCCAGCTCTTCGTTCTGTTTTTCGCGAGACAATCTTTCAAGCTGCCTTGCCAACTTCTGGATCTCTTCCTGTAACTGCATTTGCTCGGATCGCGGAGAACCACCTCCCCCTTGGGCACCGCGTGAGACAGCCTGGCGGGCACGCTCCACCAGCTGTTGCTGTCGCCGGGCCAGTTCCTCAAGCCGCCGTCGGGCCTCGTCCAATTCAGCGTCCGCTCGCCGGTTTTGCTGCTGCTGAAGGGTTTCGTACTGATTTTTCAGTTGATCAAGCTCCAGCTCAAAGAGGTTCTCCAGTTCCTGTGCTCCGGATTGGCTGCCCCCGCCCCCGGAATTACTTGCTCTCGCCACCTGGATCTCCCTGAAGTAGCTTTCCGCACGCATCAAATATTGCAGCGCCTCTTGTTCCGGCCGCATGGCCTCTGACGGCTTCTCCTGGTCGAGATATTCGTAAGCCGGCGTCATGGCCTCGACAGCCTTCTTGAGATTCTCGGACAGCTTCTGAAAGTCTTCGTTACGAACTGTCAAAGCTCTTCTTACCATCCGCTCGGACAGCGTTCGGGCCTCCTCTTGGAGCTTCTTTTGTGACTCCGCCACCAGCTTCAGATCTTCCCGGTACTCTTCGTTCTTACATG